>JANYJF010000002.1 GCA_025361885.1 Coriobacteriia bacterium | reverse complement strand
CGGCGGACGATCGAGTGGCCGGTGAGCGCCTCCGCGTCCAGCTTGGCCGTCACCCGGTCGACGATGTGACCGGCGACGGGAACGGCGGACCTGGTGCGGTCCCACGTGTCGTGCCGACGGCGATAGGCCTCAGCCCGGCTGTACACATCCGGATGTCGCGCATGGAGCCACCCGCCGCGCGCTTCGGCGGCCCCTACGCCGGGGTCGGCCGCGCGCGGGCTCGCCAGCTCCTCGCCGACGCGCACGATAGTCCACCCGAGCTCGAGCATCTTCAGGCACAGATCCGCATCAGCGGCGCCGCCGGGGGCGGCGGCCGAGAAGCCGCCTGCCTGCTCCCGCGCCTCACTCCGCAGCACGTAGGCACCCTGTGCGAAGTCGCCGAGGGTCGTGCCCTGGCGATCGAGCGGGAGTGCGGCGCCGCGCGAATCGTCGGACGCGGACGCGCTCAGCGGTCCGGCCAGCGCGATCGCCGCTCCCGGCCGCGTACCGAGGGCCCACACGCACTTCTCGAGCATGGTCGGCGCCGGCTTGTCTCCGGCGAGGATCTCCAACAGATACGGACCGAGCGCGGATGCGACGGAGTCGTTGCGGACATCAGCCGGAAGCGGTGCGGACAGAGAGCCGCCCCCCAAACGGCGGACCTCCATGCCGCGCAGAGCCGGAGTCCCGCTCCGGACGGCGCCCCCGCTCGGCGCGTCACCGGCGAGGATGACCTCCACGCCCGCCAGCGTCTGCCGGGAGAGCGCCTCCAGCGTGGCCAGAGCGGCGGAGTCGTCGCCGTCGCAATACACGATCACGGAGGCCGCGAACGACCCGCTCACGCCAGCCCCGCCTCCTTGAACACGCGGACCGCCGCATCCTGCATGGCGGCCAGTGAGAAGTCGGTCTCGAAACGCCGGCGCGCCGCGCTCCCGAGCTTCTCGCGGAGCCCGGGGTCGATGAGCAGTCGCCCGATGGCGGACGCCAACGCCTCGGTGGACGCCGGCGGTACCAGCAGCCCGGTGACACCGTCATCGATCGCCTCGGGGATGCCGCCGACGTCGGTGGAGATTATCGCGAGTCCGGCGCGCATCGCCTCGAGCAGCGCGTACGGCAGGCCTTCCCACAGGGACGGGAACGCATAGATCTGGAATGTGGCGATGAGCTCGGCTATGTCCCCATCGTAGTGGCCGGTCATCGTGATGTTTTCCGCGAGTCCCGCCTCCTGCACCAGTCGCTCCAACGCAGGCTTCTCAGGTCCGTCGCCCACGAGCACAAGCTCCATCTCCGGGAACTCCCCGACAAGCTGTCCGAAGGCCTCGATCAAGAACCGGATGCCCTTCATCTCGTCCATCCTCGCCACACATCCGATGCGCACAGGCCCGTCGGCTGCCACGGCGGCACGCGCCGGGACGTCCGAGAGGGCGTTGTGAACGACCCGGATCTTGGAGGCGGGCAGACAGCGCAACTCTTCGAGCGCGGTGGCGATGGTGTGCGCGTTGACGAGGATGACGTCGACCGCGGCCGCTACCGCCGCGTCCATCCTCGCTTCCCATTCGTTCAGTCGCCCCTCGGGCCGCGCGATGGGCACGCTCGTCACACACAACGCGACAGGCACCTTCTCGCGATGCGCCGCGATCACCATCGATTGCACGGAACGGCCGGCGGGGTATCCGCCGTTGAAGCTGAGGACCGCCGTGGGGCGCGTCTTTCTGATCAGCTGTCGGCATACCGCGACATTGAACGCGAAGACGAATCGATCGAGGCGGGTGGCCAGCCTGAAGAGGACTCCAGCGGTCTCGGCGCGCCACAGCAGCCACTCGGCTGCCTGGATGTCCACGCCGATGCGATCGGCGGTGACGACCTGCGCGCGCTCGACGGTGTGAGGCGCCACGACGCGACTCGGGGCGTCCGGCGCGAATCCGTCGGGGTTGGAAGCCAGGACCATTTCGTCAAACAGGCCCGCGACGCTGTTCGACAGGTCGACCATGTAGCTCGCAGCGCCTGCAGGGACCTTGTAGTTCTCGGTGAAGACGAGCAAGCGACCCATCCACGCTCCTCCTTGAGATCCCGCCAGGACAGCCTAGTGGACGAGCTGGGAGTCGAAGAGTCGCCGGTACGATCCACCATGCTCCAACAGTTCGGCATGCGTGCCGCTTGCGACGATCCCCCCGGACTCCAGCAGCAGTATCTGATCCGACTCCTGGATCGTCGCGAGTCGATGCGCGATGACTATGATCGTCTTGCGCCCTCGCAGTGTGTCCAAGGCCTTCGAGATGTACTCCTCCGACTCAGAGTCCAAGGAGCTCGTGGGCTCGTCCAAGATCAGGATGTCCGGGTCCTCGAGCAGGACCCGTGCGAGTGCGAGCCGCTGACGCTCGCCACCGGAGAACCGAGCGCCTCGGTCCCCGATCAGCGTGTCCAGGCCCTCGGGGAGAGGGTCCAGGAAGGGTGCAGCGTAGCTCTGCTCCAGGGCCTCGCGGATCTCGTGCTCTGTCGGAACGGTCTCAAGGCCGTACACGAGGTTGTCGTACACGCTCATGTTGAAGAGCATGGCCTCTTGGGTCATGTAGCCCATCCGCCGTCTGAGACTGCGAAGGTCGAAGTCCCGGATGTCCTTGCCGTCGAGCAGTATCCGACCGGACGTGCAGTCCCTCAGTCGCGGGATGAGGCCGACCAGTGTCGACTTGCCCGCGCCGGACTTGCCGACGATCGCGGTCATGCTGTTGGCGGGGATCACCGCATCGACCGACACGAGAACGGCTTCTCGTCCGGACTCCGACTCGTACGAGTAGCCGACGTCCTCGAAGACGATCGAGTCGCTGAGTCCACCGAAGGTCGAATCGCCGCCGAGGATCCAGCGCGCACTCTCCGCTTCCTTCCGGGTCCGCTCCACGAACAGCAGGCTCTCGAGGCTGGCGGAGAAACCCTGCCTGCCGATGTTGAACTCCTTGGCTTTGGCGTTCAGCCGCAGGAGAACGAAGAGGAACACGCCGAGACCAGCCAGGGTCAGGTGCAGGTACTGGACGCCGATGAACAGCACGATGAACGCACCGAGCATCAGGCCCGGGTCGATGATGACTTCGATCCCCGCGGTCGACAGTGCGATCTGCTTCGACGCCTTCGCGAGGGAGACCGACAGGCGCCTGACGTCCTCGACTTCCGCCTCCTCTTGGCCGCGCATCTTCACGAGCGTGAGGAACCCGACCTTCTCCGCGAATGCGATGTAGGCTTCGCGCGCCAACGCGGTGAGGTGGATCCCGTACTGCCGCGACCTCTTGATGTTCGCCCTGACGGCGATGGACATCGCGACCACGGCGGTCATAGAAACGAGCGTGAGCTGCGGCGACAGGAAGAACAGCACTCCCAGATAGGCGATCAGCAAGACTAGGATCGCGATGAGACGCACGAACTGCAGCAGCGTCCCGCTGGCGGTCTCGACCTGACCCGTGAGGAACGCGATGAGGTCACCCTGGCTCTTCGACTTTATGAAGGAGAGGTCCGTGTGGACGAGTGACTCAAAGCCGCTCGTGCGCAGACGGACGACAGCCCGGTTCTGGACGATCGTGGCGTACCAGGTATTCGCGAAGAACGTGAGCTGGCGCAGGACGATCGGTATGAACGAGAGTATGAGCAGGGTCGCGAGGTTGACTGTGATGCCAAGCCGCGTCCCGGTGGAGATCAGGATGCCCCACACCCCCTGGCCGCCGGACTGCTGGACGGCCGAGGCACCGAACTCGACGTACTGCAGTACAGGCAAGAGGAGACTTATGCCGAAACCCTCGAATACCGCGTAGAGGACGGCGAGCATCACAAGGGCGAAGATCTCCATCCGCCGCATCCGCAGCATCGCGAACATGCGCTGGACGGCGTTGATCTTCAGGACCTCACGGGCCGTGTTCAGGGATACGCGACTCAACAGATGGCTCTCTCTCTAGATGGCGCCAGGCCGTCGTGCAAGACGAACCGTCCGAGTATACCAGCGCCCTCGGGGGACCCCCGGTTCGCCATTGTTCTGTTGACGCGGCCGCCTACCGCCGTGGGTCGCCTCGCCGGCCACGAAGAAGTGCCTTCGTGTTCACCAGTACGGGGATGGCCCAAGGCAGATCGGCCCTCAGTGCCAGTAACACGACATCCTTTGCGGGCACGTCGCTCCGATAGCGGAGGTGCCCCAGGCACCAATGCGCGTGCTTCCGGGCCGATGTGCGCGCACCCGCCTCGATCTGTGCGAAGGCCTCATCGAACCATTCCTTGAAGATGCTCTGCTGGATGGCCGTGTGATACCGCCTACCAAGGGTCTCGTCGAGACGCTCGAGGGAGTCAACGAACCCAGCGCGTCGCTCGAGAGGCAGCCGGCCCGACCACAAACCGTCGCCGTGAAGACGATAGGCGGACATGACCTCGTCGATGTGCCCGATCCAACCGAATTGCGCGTGCAGAACGTGAAGCGGGAAGTCGCCGATCCACACGTCCTTCCACCAAGACGGCAGGGAGTCGACCAAGCCCCACCGATACATGACCGTGCATGCGCTGATGAAGTTGTCGCGGAACAGGTCTTCGATCTCCAGGCGCTCCGGATATGTGACGGCAGGACGGTCGAGAGAGGGTCGGCCGTTGGGATAGATCATCATCGTGTCGTGGAAGGACAGTGCGCAGTCGGGGTGAGCATCCATGAACGCCACCTGCTTGCTCAGCTTCTCCGGCGACGTCCAGTAGTCGTCCCCGTCCAGGAGCGCGACGTACTCACTGGTGCTCAGCCACAGTGCCTCCGAGAGGTTGAGTTGCGCCCCGACGTTCACGTCTCGGAGGATCAACCGGATCCGGTCGGGGTACCTGCTCTGGTATTCGGCCAGGATCTCGGGAGTGCGGTCGGTCGAGGCATCGTCGCTGACGATGTACTCGAAGTCGAAGTCGCACTGCTGCGTCAGGACACTGTCGAGCGCCTGTGCGATATACGCCTCTTGGTTGTAGCTTGTCGTGACCACACTGACTTTCACGCCCGCTGCGCCTCGCTCACGAAGGAACGCTCATCCGAGAGCGCACCGCCGGCGGATCCGACATCGCGGCCCGCACGATGTCGCAGATCACGCTGATGTCTTCCGGGCCTACCGATGTGCCCGTCGGCAGCGAGAGCACTCGCGTCGAGAGCCGCTCGGTCTCGGTCAGGGGTCCGCGCATCGGTCTGCTGCGGTACGGCTCCATCGCGTGACACCCAGGGTAGAAGTAGCGTCGGGCCAAGACGTTCTCGGCCAGCAGGACCGCTTGGATCTCATCGCGTGTGAGACCCGCGGTCTCGTCGATCTCGATCACCACGTACTGGTAGTTGGAACGCTCGCTCTCAGGATACTCAGCTAGCCGGACTCCCGCGATGCCGTCGAGTCCGACGGCGTACGCTCGATGGTTGCGCTCGTTGACGTCGATGAAGTCCGAGAGGGCTTCGAGGTTGGTCAGGCCCATCGCGGCGCAGACCTCGTTCATCTTGCCGTTGATCCCGACCGACACCACATGGTCGGGGGAGTCGAAGCCGAAGTTCCTCGCAAGCCTGCACCGCGCGGCTACCTCGTCGTCGTTCGTGGTGATCGCGCCGCCCTCGAACGTGTTGAAGAACTTGGTCCCGTGGAAGCTGAAGCACTCGGCCGCTCCGAAGTTCCCGATCATGCGCCCACCATGGGAACACGCCAACGCATGGGCCGCGTCGAAGGCGAGAGTGAGCCCGTGCCTCTCGGCGATCGACTCGAGCGCCTCGACGTCGCATCCGCGTCCCCACACGTGCACGCCCAGGATCCCCGATGTCTTGTCCGTTATCAGGGCTTCGACCTTGGAGGGATCGATGTTGTGGGTGAGCGGGTCGATGTCACAGAAGACCGGGGTGACTCCCTGCCACTCGAGAGAGTGCGCGGTGGCCACGAAGGTGAACGAGGGCACGATGACCTCGCCGACGAGTCCGCACGCCTTTGCCATCACCTGGAGCGCGACCGTACCGTTGCACACCGCGATGCAGTGGCGCACACCCAGGAATTCGGCCAGCCGGGCCTCAAGCTCCCGGACCTGACACCCGTCGTTGGTCAGCCATCTGCGGTCGAGGATGCCTTCGATGCGCGCGAACAGGTCCGCGCGATCACCGATGTTGGGACGACCGACATGCAGTGGATCCGCAAACGCCGGACGGCCCCTGAACACAGCCAATTCACTCAGTTTGGTCACGCTATCGAACCCTTCCGATCGCGGTCGGTCACAAGGATCTCGTCACTCGGGCAGGGACTCCCACAGCCAAGCTATAGTCGGGGATGTCCTTCGTGACGACCGATCCCGCGCCACAGACGGACCAGTCTCCGACATGGATCTCGGGGAGCAGAACAGTGCCTGTTCCGCAGAACGCGCCGGTCCCGACCGAGGATCCGCCGCCCAGTTGGGTCGCGGCAGCAAGGTGCGAGTATGCACCGACGCGACAGTCATGCGCAACGTAGCACCCGACGTTCACGATCGCGCTGACTCCTATGTCGGCGTCCGCGCTGACCACGACGTTGGGCATGATGAGAGCTCCCCCGCCGATGCGCGCCGTGGGGCTCACGGTGGCCGTCGGATGGATGAGGCTCGGGAGCTCGAAACGGTCGACCAGAAGCGCTCGGAAGCGCTGGCGCGCCGCGGTATCCCCGATCGCCACCACGGCCATATCGCACCGCACGGACGCCAGATCGTGCACGATCTTCGCACCCGACAGAGGATGCCTCACCACGACCGACGGCTCTGTGAAGTAGGCCTCGACCTCATAGCCCAACAGCGCCAAAAGATCGGTGATCTCCTTGGCAAAGCCTCCGACTCCGACTACCAGGAAGCGCTTCGACAACGGTGGCTCCTCTCAGACTCCGTCGCTCGACGCAGCTGCGGCCGGCGTGATCCGGGAGCGGCGCTCAACAAGAAGCCTGCGCAGGCTCTCGTCGAGCGAGACGACCGGCTCCCAGCCCAAGGCGCGCACCAGGTCCGGACAACCCAACGACACTGACGGCTCGGCGTCCGGGCGGTCGACGATCAAGTCCAACTCGCGTCCCACCACCGCGACTGCTCGCTCGGCCA
>JANYJF010000059.1 GCA_025361885.1 Coriobacteriia bacterium | reverse complement strand
ACAGGCCGTGAGCTTGAAATCCGTGCGCTCGAACCCCCGAAACATGCGAGGCGTGCTGCCCCACTCGACCCAAACGCTCGACCGATCACCGCGAGCCGATTGCCATCCCGAGCCAATCACCTGCCGCGTCCGGCTAACGTGTTCGATTTGAGCTGCGAGCGAAGCGAGTCAGCTCGAAATCGTTGTTATGCCGGGCGACGGCGACTGCGCTACAAGTCCTCGGGGCGCAGCCCGCTGTGCTTGGCGATCCGCGCGAGCATCCGAGGCCCGAGCTCATCCCGGTCATGGAATGCGAAGACGAGATCAGGCCAGCCGTCACGCGAGAGCACCTTGTGCGAGCCAGTCTGACGCCTGACGGTCCAACCGATGCGAAGCAAGGCGGCGAGAACCACACGCGCCCGAGTGCTGGGCCAGTCGCTCACGCGGCGTTGAAAGAGATGTTGAGGTAGTTGCTGCCCGCCTCGTCATGCTCGAGCCGATCAGCGACGACACGGAGTGCGAGAGCTTGGACGCGCGCGACGGCCTCATCCTGGGTGGCGCCGTACGCGAGCACACCGGGAAGCTCGACAACCTCGGCCAGCCAACGACCGTCGGTCTCGAGCTCAGTCTCCACATTGAAGTCGACGGACATCTGCGGTCACCTCCTGTTGCCTGATCCCGATACTACCCCGATTGTGTGACGCGGCGGTAGCCGACCGGTCTTCCAGGGTTCGCCCTAACGTCTGGCGCATCAGCGGTGGACCGTGCCACTTCCTTTTCGCTCGTACCGTACGCCATCCGCTGATACGCTTGTCAGCGGGCTTCTGCGAGCTCCCTCTCGAAGCAGCGAAACTGGCCTGTGCGGTGTCGGATCGTGCCAGCCTCGCGGTACCCAAGCCGCTCATAGAGATGCAGCGCCCTAGGGTTGCCGACGAACGCATCGAGCCGAACGGTACGATATCCCGAGGTCAGCGCATGCTTCTCAGCGAAGCTCATGAGCAGCTTGGCGTAGCCGCGGCCTTGATACGCAGGATCGACCATCAGCCGATGAATCACCACGGTCGGGCCCGCAGTGAACTCCCAAGGCACCTCAGCATATTCTGGATCCTGGCAGGCGCCGAGAGCGACGTACCCCATCAATCCCGTCTCGTGATTGGCCACGAAGGCTTCGCACTGACGTGTATCTGCCTCGATCGTCATACGGTCAGGGTACACATCGTCCCACTGCTCGATGCCGTGGCGGCGCATGTGATCGACGCAGCTACGCACAAGCGCGAGAACGTTGTCGACGTCCTCGCAGGTCGCCAGGCGCATCGAGATCCCACTTGAGGCGTCGATGGCTTCCCTCCCGCATCGAACCGCTGGATCGACTGCGGCCCCGGCCTGTCCGGCAAACCGTGTTGCGCTTAACCCGCAAGGCGCCGCGATCACGCTACCGCCCGAGATTACCTCACCGGGCGCCTTGTCGGTGTTGAAGCGCTTGTTAGATTCTGCCAACTACACCGCGACTCGACAGTGCACTTCCCGAGTCAGGCGCTCGCCGAGCTCATCCGAGGCGATATCCAGATCGTAGTCCGCCTGGAGCCCGAGCCAGAACTGCGGCGTGGTGTCGAAGTAGCGACCGAGCCGCAGAGCCGTCTCCGCAGTGATGCGGCGCTTGCCGAGCACGATCTCGTTGATGCGCCTCGGGGGAACGGCGATGTTAAGCGCGAGCCGGTTCTGGCTCAGGCCCAGCGGCTTCAGGAACTCCTCGAGCAGCACCTCGCCGGGGTGGACCGGTGCGAGCATCTTTTCGGTCATGACCGGCCTCCTTTCAGTGGTAGTCCACGATCTCCACGTCGTGCGCGTCGCCGTTTTGCCAGACAAAGCACACGCGCCATGGGTCGTTGATCCGGATGCTGTACTGGCCTTCGCGATCCTTGGACAGTCGCTCGAGCCGATTGGCCGGCGGGCTACGGAGGTCGTTGATTCCGTGCGCGTTGTTGAGCATCCGCAGCTTGCGCAGCGCGACCGCTTGGATGTCTCCGGGCAGCTTCCGGGAGAAGCGCCGGTTGAACACCTTCTCTGTCTCAGCATCCGCGAACGACTTGATCATGCGGAAAGCGTATAACGCGTCGCGTCATATGACAAGCGTCATGAATCTAACGTGTTGCGCTTAACCTGCGCATGCTGCTTGCGGTCTACGCGAGGCTTCCGGTGCCGGGTTGAAGCGCTTAGATGTCTCGCAGCACTCGATCCCCCCAGTGGTTCTAACGTGCTTCGGAGCGGTCGGTGTAACGGCATCCCACCCACCCAACTAGCAGATCCGCGGCAGCTGCTCGCCCACGAGCATGTCCATGATCCGCCGCGCCCCGAACGCCGTGCGCACGTATACGCGCCCGGCCGGCCCTTCCGCGACCTCGCCTATCATGGCTGCGTCCTCACCATATGGCGCGGCCTTCATGGCGGCCAGCGCGGCCTCCACCTGCTCAGCCGGCACGACCGCCACCATCTTGCCCTCGTTCGCCACTTGGAAGACGTCGTAGCCGAGCATCTCGCATGCGCCGCGCACCTGGTCGCGCACGGGGACGAGCGTCTCGTCGACCGTGATCGACACGCCGGAGGCGCCAGCCAGCTCGTTCAAAGTCGAGGCCAGCCCGCCGCGAGTCGGGTCGCGGAAGCAGCGCACGTCCGGGGCGGCCGCGCGCACCGCGAGGCACATCTTAGCGAGGGGAGCGGCGTCGGTCTCGATGGTCGTCGTGAACGTCAGGCCCTCGCGCACCGAGATGACCGCGATGCCGTGGTCGCCCAGCGTGCCGGACAGCAGCACCACGTCGCCCGCCTTGCAGTGCGAACCGGACAGGTCCACGCCCTCGGGCACGGAGCCCACGCCTGCCGTGTTGATGTAGATGCCGTCGCCGTGGCCGCGCTCCACGACCTTCGTATCGCCTGTGACGATGCGCACTCCGGCCTCGTCGGCAGTGTCGGCCATCGTGGTGATGATCCTTCGCAAGTCTTCGACCAGAAAGCCCTCTTCGAGAACGAACCCGACCGTGAGGTACAGCGGCGTGGCGCCGGAGGTGGCGATGTCGTTGACGGTGCCCGCGACCGCGAGCCGCCCGATGTCGCCGCCGGGGAAGAACACCGGGCTGACCACGTAGGTGTCGGTGGACATCGCGATGCGGCCAGTGGGGACGTCGAGCACGGACGCGTCGTCCATCCGGTGCAGCGTCGGGTCGCCGAAGCGCTCCATGAACACGTCTTTGATCAGCTCGGCCATCATGGTGCCGCCGCTGCCGTGCGCCAGCAGGATCCGGTCGGACCGCATTGGCTACTCCTTGCCGAAGTCGGTGTAGCGATAGTAGGCCGCGCAGCTGCCCTCCGAGGACACCATGCACGGGCCGATCGGGTGCTCCGGTGTACAAGCCTTCGCGAAGAGACGACATTCGAAGGGAAGGACCACGCCGCGCAGTACGTCGCCGCACTGGCAGCCGGGGATCTCGCGGGGCTCCGGCGGCGTGACGGGCACGCGCTCAATGGCGTCGAATCGTGCGAACTCCGCGCGGATCTTCAACCCGGTGCCGGGGATGACGCCCAAGCCGCGCCACTCGGCATCGGTGGGCTCGAAGACCTCATCCATCTTCGCCCGGGCGGTCGGGTTGCCTTCCGCGTGCACGTTGCGGTTGTAGGCGATCTGGATGCTCGCGTCGCCGGCGGCTATCTGACGGGCCAGCATCAGGATGCCGGACAGCACGTCGTTGGGCTCGAAGCCGGTGATGACGCCGGGCACGTGATAGTCCTCGGCAAGGAACCGGTAAGGCTCCAGGCCGATGATGGTACTGACGTGACCGGGCAGGATCAGCCCCTGTACCGCCACCTCGGGGTCGTTGACGATCGCCCCGAGTGCGGCCGGCACGGTCTTGTGCATGCTCAACACGGCGAAGTTGGTGATGTCTTTGCGATGTGCCGTCTCGATAGCGGCGGCGATGGCCGGCGCCGTGGTCTCGAAGCCGACACCCAGGAACACGACCATGCTCTCGGGATGCTGCTCGGCGAAGTCGATCGCGTCGAGCGGGGAGTAGACGATGCGGATGTTGCGACCGTCGGCCTTCTCGCGCGAAAGCGAGCTGTAGCTCCCCGGCACCTTGATCATGTCGCCGAAGGTGGTGATCACCACACCCGGCTGGCGCGCCATCTCGATGGCCGTGTCGATGTCGCGGTTGGCGGTGACGCACACAGGGCAGCCTGGGCCGGAAAGCAGCTTGATGTTCTTGGGCATCACGTCGCGCAGCCCGTTGCGTGCGATGGCCACGGTGTGCGTGCCGCACACCTCCATGATCTTCATGGGGATGGTGGCGGCCTCGTGGATCTTCTCTATGAGCCGGCGCGCGAGTTCCGGGTCGCGAAAGACCGCGCCTGACGACTCGGTCACGCTACGTCAGCGCCCGATTCGCCCCACTCGATGAGCTTGATCAGCTCGAGGGACTCGTTGGCGAACTGCTCGTCCACGATCTCGATGGCGAAGCCCGCGTGCACGAGCACCCAGTCGCCTTCCTTGGCATCGGGCACCAGATCGAGGCTGATCTTGCGCTGTACGCCCATGATGTCGACGTCGGCCATGCGGTACTCGCCGACGGAGATGACCTTGCTGGGAATCGCGAGACACATGCCGGGTTGCCTCCAGTTGTCGCAGCCGTGAACCCTACGGTCGGTGCGTCTGGTTATACAGCATCGCGCTGTGCGTTCGCTATGACCGCCTGCCCGTAGGAGATGCCGCCGTCGTTGACCGGCAGGTGGCGATGGATGAGCGGGGTGAGCCCGCACGATTCCAGTCCGCGCATCACGCCGGCCAGCAGGATGCGGTTCATGAACACGCCGCCGGAAAGCGCCACGTGCTTGGTGCCCGCGGCCGCTGCCGCGCGCGCCGCCACCCGCACGGTCACGTCGACGACCGCGCGGTGGAAGCGCATCGAGATGGCGGGTGCGCCCACGCCGGCGGCGAGGTCGTCCAGGATGGCGCGCAACACAGGCTCGTACTCGATGACGGTGGGGGAGCCCGCACTTCCTTCGCGTGTGTCGAAGGCGTAGGTGCCGTCCGCGGAGGTATCGGCGCACGCCTCGAGCTCGATGGCGGCCTGGCCCTCGTAATGTGCGTCATCGCGGACGCCGGAGAGGGCGGCCACAGCGTCGAACAACCTGCCCATGGACGACGTAAAAGGACTGTTGAGGCCCCGCTCCAGCATGATGCTTACCGTTGCGAGTTCTTCCGTTGCAAGTCGCGATTGCAGGTAGCGGAAGCCGGGGTGGCCCAACAGCCCTTTCTCAGTGTGCAGTAGCAACCCGAGTGCCATGCGGGCCGGCCGGCGGATCGCGGCGGACCCGCCCGGCATGGGGGTGGTTGCGAGGTGTGCGACGCGCTCGAACCCGGACCACGTGGAGACCAGGAACTCGCCGCCCCAGATGGTGCCGTCGCTGCCGTAGCCGGTGCCATCGAACGCCACGCCCACGACCGGCGTCGCGATGCCGTGCTCCGCGGCCACCCCCGCCACATGCGCGTGGTGGTGCTGCACGCCGATGGTAGGCAGCCCCAACGAAAGCGCGAACTTGGTCGACAGGTACTCAGGGTGCAGGTCGTAGGCAACCAGCTGTGGCGTGATGCGGAACATCCGCTCGTAGAGCGCGAGCGTCTCCTCGTAGTGCTCCAGCGTCTCGGCATTCTCCATGTCGCCGATGTGCTGCGACACGAACGCGTACTCGCCGCTGGCCAAGCAGAACGTGTTCTTCTGCTCGGGCCCGGCCGCCAGGATCGGAACATCGGCCGGTACCGGCATCTTGAGCGGGAACGGCGCGTACCCGCGCGACCGCCGCACCATCTCGGTACGACCGTCCACCACGCGGACCACGGAGTCGTCATAGCGGGCGAAGATGCCCCGGTCGTGCAGCAGGAAGGCGTCCGCGAGCGGTGCGAGCCGCAGCAGCGCCTCCTCGTTCTCCATCGCGATCGGCTCGTCCGAGAGGTTGCCGGACGTCATCACCAGCGGCACGCCCATATCCGCGAGGAGGATGCGGTGGAGCGGTGTGTACGGCAGCATCACCCCGAGTTCCGCGAGCCCGGGCGCGACCGAAGGCGCGAGAGGCCTCGCACCGGCGGCCCCTGTGCCGTCCTCGCCATCCAACCTCAGCAGCACGATCGGACGCGCCGAGCCTTCGAGCAGCGCCGCCTCCTGCTCCTCGATCACGCAGTGCTCGCGGGCCGCGTCCAGCGACGGGAACATGACCGCGAACGGCTTCCCCCAGCGGTGCTTGCGCTCGCGGAGGCGGCGGACGGTGGTCTCGTTGGTGGCGTCGCAGGCCAGGTGGAAACCGCCGAGTCCCTTGATCGCCAGGATGGCGCCGGAGCGCAGCATATCGACCGCGGCCGCCACGACCGCATCCGTGCGGGCACGCGAGACGTCCGCGACGAAGTGCCGGCGCGGCACCTCGTCGCAGCTCGCGTCCCACTCGTAGCCGGTCGCGCGACCCGGGACGTTCAGGAACAGCCGCGGGCCGCAGATGGGGCAGGCGTTGGGCTGCGCGTGGAAGCGGCGGTCGGACGGGTCGCGGTACTCCGCCTCGCACTCCTCGCACATGGGGAAGTCGCGCATGGTGGTCATCGGGCGGTCGTAGGGGACGTCCTCGATGATGGTGAAGCGCGGCCCGCAGTTCGTACAGTTGGTGAACGGATACCGAGAGCGCCGGTCCGCGGGGTCGTCCATCTCGCTCGCGCACGCGTCGCACGTCGCGATGTCGGGCGAGACGAGCGTCATCTCGCCCTCTGTCGCCTCGGACTCGCGGATCGTGAAGTCGACGAAGCCTTCGCACGGGACAAAAGTCGCCTCCACGGCTTGCACAACGGCCATCGGCGGGGCCTCGGAGCGGACCGAGTCCGCGAACGCCGCCAACGCGGAGGCCACCCCTTCGACCACCACCGTCACTCCGCGCGAGTCGTTGTTCACCCAACCGTTGAGTCCGCGGGACCGCGCGAGGTTGTACACGAACGGCCGGAAGCCGACACCCTGCACGACACCGGTGACACGCAGCCGCGTCGCCGCGATCGGGCCGACGTCGCTGGTCACGTGCCGACCGCGCCCGCGTCGCGCGACTTGATGCCGTCAGCCACGAACCGATTGTTGATCAGCACGAAGAGCTTGTACGACTGGTCCATCAGCAGCATCGCCTCGGACGCGGTCGCGTCGCCCAACTCAGGGACGTCGCCGTTGAACGGCGAGTCGTGGATGAAGTCGTTTCGCTGGCTTCTCAGCGTCCGCCAGCGCTTGGGAAAGTCGCGGAAGCCGAGCTCCTCGGCGATGTCCTCGAACTCCACGCCGGTCAGCTCGGGGAAGACGTGTCCGATCCGGCCGCCGATGGCCCGCTGGGAGTCCATGAGTGTGCGCCGGATCGCCACGTCCGCGCCGTGGGCCGCCATGATCCGATCCAGGATGTCCTCGAGTATCGCCTCCAGGAAGGCGGCGCCAAGGATGACGACGATCTCCGGCTCGTTCTCGGTGTAGTAACGGCGGATGCGCTCGTCCAAGCGGCGGAGGCGGTCGTTGGGGAAGGTGCGACGCTCCACGCCGGTCGCGCCGCACGACGGGCAGATGCTCCCGATATCGGCCTGCCTGATGTCCGCGGACAGGAACCCGCATGCCGGGCACTCCCAGTACATCGGGGCATGTGCCGCGGCGGTCACGGGAGCTGTGGGCGGCTGCATCGGAGGCCGCTTGGCGATAGGGTGGCTCTTCGGCGGATGCTTGGCCACGTCGCTGACTCCCGGCCTATACCAGCTCGACCTCGACGCCGTCGTCGTCAGACGCGCTGACGCCTTCGAGCGCGTTGATGGCGGCGTCGAGCTTGCCACGGGCCTCGCCGAGCAGGACCGTCGCCTGAGCGAGCTCCGCGGACGCCTCGGTCTTCTTGCCGTGATCCGCCAGGTGGTGCAGCTGCTCGAGCCACTGCTGGCTCATGGACAGCGCGTCGTCGACCTGACCGACCGACAGCTTCAGCTGTCCGATGTTGATGCCGCTCTCACACATGTGCGGGTCCTCTCCTACAGCCAGGGCGCGAGTTCGGATACGACGGCCTTCTTGGGAAGCGAACCCACGACCTTCTTGACGACCTCGCCGTCCTTGAACACCAGCAGCGTCGGGATCGACAGGATGTCGAACTTCATCGCGGTGACCGGGCTCTCGTCCACGTTGAGCTTGGCGACGACGATCTTGCCGGCGTGCTCAGTCGCGAACTCCTCGAGGACCGGCTCCATCGCGCGGCACGGGCCGCACCACGGCGCCCAGAAGTCCAGGACGACCGGCAGCTTGCTGGCCACGACATCGGCCTCGAACGATTCGTCGGTGACGTGCAGGATAGCGTCACTCACTTCTCGCAGCGCCCCTTCCTTGGGTCGGGTGGATCCATGCGGACAGCGACGATACTACAGAGTGCAGACGGCGGAGCCGATCCAGCGATCCGCCTCGAACGCGGCGGTTGCGCCTTGGGCCGCGGCGGTCACGGCTTGCTTGAGCGGGTAGTCGGTCACATCGCCGGCGGCGTACAGGCCCGGCAACGACGTCATCCCGGAGTGTTCGATGATGATGTAGCCCGAAGGGGACAGCGTGCACAGCCCCTTCGCGAGCTCGCTGTTGGGGTGCAGCCCCACGAAGATGAACACGCCCGCGACCGGCAGGAGCTCATCGGGCTCGCCGACGGTGGATGCGAGCATCAGCCCCGTGACCCTGCCGTCCTCGCCCAGGATCTGAGCCGGGACGCGGTTCCAGTGCATCGCGATCTTGCCGTTGACGAAGCAGCGCTCCTGGATGCACTTGGTGGCGCGCAGCTCGTTGCGACGGTGGATCAGGTGCACTTTCGAGCAGAACTTCGTGAGGAACAGTGCTTCCTCGACCGCCGCGTCGCCGCCGCCGATCACGGCGACCTCCTTGTCGCGGAACAGGGGGCCGTCGCACGTGGCGCACCACGACACGCCGCGGCCGGTGAACTCCGCCTCGCCCGGGACGTCCAGCCTGCGCGGGGTGGTGCCGGTGGCCAGGATGACCGAGCGCGCGCCGAACTCGGCCCCGTCGGCGGTGACCACGAACCCGCCGCGGTCCTCGCGGATGCTCTGGACCGACTCGAAGGTGCGGAACTCGGCGCCGAACCTCGCGGCGTGACTGTGCATCTTCTCGCCCAGTTCCGAGCCGGCCAGCCCGTCGCCGAAGCCGGGGTAGTTCTCGATCCAGTCGGTGATGGCGATCTGGCCGCCCGGCAGGGCTTTCTCGAACACGACGGTCTTGGCTCGTGCGCGTGCTCCGTACAAGGCGGCCGCGAGCCCGGCCGGCCCTCCGCCGATGATCGCGATGTCGATCAGATCGCTCACAGTGTGCCTCCGGTGGACTTGATGGGTGTGCCGGCTGCCGCTGCTTCCTTCTGGGTCATGCTCAGTGCCTGTGTGGCCTTGGTGTTGGCATCCTTGAGCGCCGCATTGTTGGTGGTCAGACGGATGACCTTTTGGAATTGGCCGGCGGCCTTCTGGTACTCCTTGGGGTTCGCGTTCAGATAGAAGATGCCGAGGTTGAAGTTGGCGTTCACGTGGTTCGGGTCGTTGCGCAGCGCGATGGTGACCTGCTCGATCGCCTGTCCCATCCTGTTGGAGCGGAAGTACGTGGTGGCCAGATCGGTGCGCACGTCGTTGTCGCTGGGGTTGAGCTGCACGGCAAGCTCGTAGTGCTTCATCGCGAAGGGAAGGTAGGCGGCGTTGGTCTCGGAGAGGCTGTCGTACAGGATCGCGATGGACCTTTGTGCGTCGGTGTCCTTGGGGTTGCCCTGCAGCCGGAACAGGTACGTCAGCACCTGCTGCTGCTCAAGGGTGAGCTGGTCGACGAACTCCTGCGGGATCGCGGACAGGCCCGTCGCCTGCTTGCTCGGCGCGAAGGGGCTGAACACCGTCAGGTAGATCACCGATGCGAAGACTGCCAGAGCGATCGACAGGATGGTCAGCGGCACCCTGTAGCGCTGGAACGGCCTGATGATGTATCTGCGCCCGAAGCTGTCGACGGCCCGAGTGCGGGTCCGGTCCACCTCGATGCCCAGGGTCTGCGCCTTGAGCAGCATGTTCAGGTCGTTGGTGACGAGCTTGAGGTCCGCGGCACCTTCGGCCTGCACCTGCAGCGCGACCGCCAGTATCCGATCGTCGGCGCTGCGCGAGGACAGACCCTCAGGCAGCGAGTTCTCGTTGTGCAGCGGGACCACGCGAAGCGTGCCGCCGTTGCCGAGCGAGACGCCCTCGGTGAGTATGCCTTCCTCGGACAACTCGAACAGGATGCGGGAGATCTCGCGGCCCTTGTAGCGCAGGTCCGGGTCCACGCGGGCGGTCTTGAGGCGGTCGAGCTCACCTAGCACCGTCTCGGGCACGATGACCTCGGCGTCCCCGAAAGCGTGGATGATGTCCGGCTCGGACAGAAGGACGTTCGTGTCTAGGACGATCGTGCTCATCTGACCTCGATCTCGATGGCTGAACGGCGGTTCTTGAGTGATGTGCCCCAGAAGGACCCGACGGACGCCGGACTCGCTAGGTAGTGTACCCCGTCATTCGGGGCGACGTCGCGCACCGTTGGCGCCGCCGAAGCGTTCGCGACGGGACGTAGCGCGGGCGCCCGCGCGAGTGGCGGACTTCTCGGCGGACATCGTGGCCGCGCGGGTGCGGCTGCGGATGTAGAAGAGCAGCCCGACGAGCACCAGCACCACCAGCCCGACGAGCGCCATCCGGTCCACGTACGACGCCCGTACCTGCACGATCGCCGAGCTGAGCTCGAGCGGTCCGGCGGTCACGCCCACCCGCAGCCTGGCCACGAACGTCGAGCCCATGTCGACGGGCACAGTCACATAGTTGTCTCCCGGGCGAAGTGTGGCCGTCACGCGGCCGCCGTTCGGCACTTGGACCCGCGGCGCCGACGCCGTGAGCACCACGCTGAGCATCCTGTCGCTGCCGTTGTGGATGTTGACCGGTACCTTGCCGGTCGTGCCGGAAAGCGTGACCGGTGAGCCCGACACCTTGAGAGTGCCGAGTACCGTCTTCGCGATGTCGACGGGCGACGCCGCGAACGCTCGACCCCGCTCCGCTTGCCGCCACGACCCGCCCGTACCCGCCCACAGGGCGCTCTCGGCTATCAGCGTCTCCCGGGCGACGCGGCGCGCGTCGGGGTCCGCCGGACCCGCTGCGGCCGCCAGCGCCGCGGCGCTGTCCCGCGCGGCTTTGATGCCCGTCCACCAGCCTGCCGGCGCACTTCCGCCGGCGTTGCCCTCGCCCGAGGCTGTCACCTCGCCGAGCGGCGGCGTGCCCGTGGCGGCGTCGACGCCCATGATCGTGACCCATCCGGAGGCCGCGAGCGCGTCCAGGGTCACCGCCAGGCGGGCGGCCGTGGCCGTCCCTCCGGGGCCGGCGTCCACGACGACCACGACCGGCTGCCCCTTGGTGGTCCTTGCATCCAGACGGTCGTAGAGGGCGTCGGCCACCCGATCGGCGGAAGCCGTCGGGTCCTCCAGGAGGCGCGAGGTGTGGTCGTCCGTCGCCACCGCGACGGCCGTTGCGTCCTTGAGCCGATAGACGCCCGGAGCCACCGTCGCGACACCGGAGCGCTTGAGGGCCGATGGGCGCACGAGAATGAAGCCGACACGACGCTCGCTCAGCACGGGGAGCGCCGCGGCGGGAAGGCCATCGGCCGTCAGCACCGTGCCGGTGCCGGGCTGCGACCCGAGCGTCACCTGGTAGGTGTTCGTGCCAAGGTCGAGCTGGTCGCGCAGGTCGGCCGCCCCGCCGATCCCCGCGAGACCGGTCAGGTCCGGCTCCGCGAACGGGACGTCGAGCATCGGCACCGTGCCCGAAGTGACGGCCGAGGCGAGCGCGTCGATCGTGGCGGCGCAGTCGCGCGGCGTCAGGCCATCGCGCGGGACGGTCGTCGATCCGGACGCGGTGACCGACCGGTATCCGTCGGACGCTGACTTCCACTCGTCGAGGAGCAGGGGGGAGATGGCGAGCGAGAGCGCCAGGTCCCGTCGCGAGGAGGCGAGACGGGCGAAGGCCCTGACCTCGGCGCGCGCGGTCGTCTCGGTCGACGGATCGACGCTGAAGGCTCCGTCAGGGGCGGTCGCGGGCGTGTGCCCGACGCGCAGGACGAGTGCGAGCAGCACGGGCGTGTGCTTGGACGGAGTGACGACGAGCGCGCTCGCGGCTACGTCCACCACGGCCGCCGCGCCCGCCTTCACCTGGACCTGCACCCGGTAGCGTCCTTCGCGGACAGCCGTTGGGCCGAGCGCTTTGGAGAACCCGAATGCGTAGGTGTCGGCCGGCAGGGCTCCGCGAGACTCCGTCCGCTGGAAGAGCACGGCACCCGAAGGTGTCAGCACCTTCGTCTTGACGGTGAGACCGGTCACGGCAGCCGGAAGGATCGTGGTCACGCTGAAGGCGAGCGTCCCGGTGGGAGTGACGCTCGCGCCGGGCAGGTCGATGCGGACCACGGGCACGGGCGCCGCGACCTTGGCAGCAGGCGTCTTGGCGGTCGAGGACGGGGCGGCGGCGACGGGCGACGCCACGGCCGCGAGCATCGCAAAGAGAGCGAGGATGGCCACGGTCGTGCGCGCGAGGTGTCGGGAGCGGGTGGGCAAGGGGTCGTCCTTCATCGTCGGGGCTGGCCGCATGTGGCCTCGTTCCCCCGGCAGGGTCTACGGGTAGTATGGAGAACTGGACATCCAAGAGTATCTCACGCCATCAGAAGGGGCGATTGCGCCATGCAACAGGACATCGAGCGTCCCACGATCCCGGACGTGCTCCCTCTCATCCCGCTGCGGGACCTCATCCTGTTCCCGAACCTCGTGGTGCCGCTCTTCGTCGGCCGCGAGCGCTCCATCATGGCGCTCGAAGAGGCAATGCGGCAGGACCACTATGTCGCGCTCGTGACGCAGCGCGAGGCCGAGACCGCAGACCCTCGGATCGGCGACATCTACGAGATCGGCTGCGTCGCCTCCGTGCTGCAGGAGCTCAAGCTTCCGGACGGTACGGCCAAGGCGCTCGTCGAAGGGCAGCAACGTATCCGCATCCTGGAGCTCGTCGAGACAGACCCCTACCTGAAGGTGCGCGTCGAACTCATCGAGGAGTCCACGACCGGCGACACGGAGACCGAGGCGATCATGCGCACCTTGGTCGCCGACTTCGAGAAGGCCGCCGAGCTGGGCAAGCCCATCCCGCAGGAAGTGCTCATGGCCGCCAGCTCCATCGAGGAGCCGGGACGGCTCGCGGACTTCCTGACGTTTCATCTCAACCTCAAGGTCGAGGAGAAGCAGGTCATCCTCGAATCGGTCGACCCCAAGGTCCGCCTGGAGAAGACCGCCGGGTTCCTTCGCAAGGAGATCGAGATCCTCGAGTTGGGGTCGAAGATCCAGAACCGCGTCAAGGAGTCGATGACCAAATCGCAGCGCGAGTATTTCCTTCGCGAGCAGCTCAAGGCCATCCAGCAGGAGCTCGGCAATTTCGACGAGATGCAGGCGGAGATCGACGAGTACAAGGACAAGATCGCGGCCGCCGGTATGCCAGAGGAGGTCGAGGAGAAGGCGCTCAAGGAGCTCAGCCGGCTGGAGAAGATGCCGCAGGCCGCCGCCGAGACCAGCGTCATCCGCACCTACCTCGACTGGCTCACCGGCCTGCCGTGGCAGACCGTCGACACAGAGAAGCTCGACCTGGTGGCCGCCCAAGCGATCCTGGACGAGGACCACTACGGGCTGGAGAAGGTCAAGGAGCGCATCCTCGAGTATCTGGCCGTGCACAAGCTGACCGACAAGATGCGCGGTCCGATCCTGTGCTTCGTGGGCCCCCCGGGCGTGGGCAAGACATCGATCGGCAAGTCGATCGCCCGTTCGCTGGATCGCAAGTTCATCCGGATGTCGCTCGGTGGGGTGCGGGACGAGGCGGAGATCCGCGGGCACCGTCGTACGTATGTCGGCGCCCTGCCCGGCCGCATCATCCAGTCCATCAGCCAGGCGCACACGCGCAACCCGGTGTTCATGATGGACGAGATCGACAAGGTCGGCGCGGACTTCCGGGGCGACCCCACCTCCGCTCTTCTCGAGGTGCTCGACCCCGAGCAGAACAACAGCTTCCAGGACCACTACCTGGAGGCGCCGTTCGACTTGTCCGACGTAATGTTCATCACAACGGCCAACCTGCTCGACACGATTCCTCCGGCTTTGCAGGACCGCATGGAGGTCATCCACTTCCCGGGCTACACCGAGGACGAGAAGCTCCACATCGCCCGCCAATACCTTGTGCCGAAGCAGATCGGGGAGCACGGACTCAAGCCTTCCCGCCTCGCCATCGAAGACTCCGCCACCCACGAGATGATCCGCCGCTACACCCGCGAGGCCGGCGTCCGCAACCTGGAGCGCACGATCGCCTCCATCTGCAGGCAGGTGGCGCGCAAGGTCGTCGAGGGGCACAAGGGCAAGCTGACGGTCACGTCCCGCAACCTCCAGAAGTACCTGGGTCCCCCGCGGTTCAGCTTCGGCCTGGCCGAGGAGGCCGACGAGATCGGGACGGCGACGGGCCTTGTGTGGACCGAGGTCGGCGGCGACGTGATCTTCATAGAGGCCACCACCATGGCGGGCAAGGGCGAGTTGATCATGACCGGCCAGCTCGGTGACGTAATGCGGGAGTCGGCGCAGGCGGCGGTGTCCTACATCCGCGCGCATGCCAAGCAGCTCGGCATCGACGAGAACTTCAACGAGAAGCTGGACATCCACATCCACGTGCCCGCCGCGGCCATCCCAAAGGACGGACCGTCGGCTGGCATCACGATGGCCACGTCACTCGCCTCGGCACTCAAGTCGTGCCCGGTTCGTCGCGAGGTCGCGATGACGGGCGAGATAACCCTGCGTGGCAACGTCCTGCCGATCGGTGGGCTCAAGGAGAAGCTGCTGGCCGCTCACAGGGCAGGCATCAAGACAGTGCTGATACCGAAGGACAACGTCCGGGACCTCGAACTGCTGCCCCCGCATGTCAAGGACGAGATGGAGATCGTTCCTGTCGCGCACATGGACGAGGTCCTCGATCTCGCGCTCGTGCCTGACTGCGACGGAGACCGCGAGCCCGTCAAGAAGAGGACGACCCGCGGAACCCGGTGATACCATCGACCTCTGCTCGCGGCACGGCGCGAGGTTCTGCCTGATCGCCCACGCGAGACTCGTGGACGTGCGGCTGCTTCAGGCAGGCGCGAAGCCCTGACACACGGCGCGGCACCGAGGAGGCACCACATGCGGGTCCTGGTCACCGGCGGCGCGGGGTTCATCGGATCGAACCTCGTCACCGCACTGACGATGAGCGGCAACGACGTCGGCATCATCGACGACTTCTCGAGCGGCAAGGCCGAGAACCTCAACGGGCTCGCCTGGTTCCGCGAGATGGACATCCTTGATCCCGCCCTCGACGCTGTCGTGGCCGAGTTCGCACCCGAGGCGGTCGTGCACCTGGCGGCCCAGCCGTCGGTGGCGGCGTCGGTGAAAGACCCGGAGCGCGACTGGGCGGTCAACGTGGAAGGCACCCGCGCGGTCGCGCGTGCCGCCGCGGCGGCGGGCGCCAGGCGCGTGCTGTCGGCCTCATCGGCCGCGGTATACGGCGAGCCTGCCGAGGTCCCGCTCCTCGAGACGTCGCTCAAGGCGCCAGCCAACCCGTACGGGCGCTCCAAGCTGGCCGCGGAGACCTCGCTCGCCGAGACGCTCGCGCCCCTGGGCGTGGACTTCGCGTCGCTTCGATTCTCCAACGTGTTCGGTCCACGTCAGGACGGTCGGGGCGAAGGCGGTGTGGTCTCCATCTTCGCGACGAAGATGATGGCAGGCGAGCTACCGGTCATCTACGGCGACGGAGGGCAGACCCGCGACTTCATCTACGTTGGTGACGTAGTGGCGGCGATCGTGGCCGCCCTGTTCGCCGACTCTGTGCTCGGCGCCGCGGCGATGCCCGACGGTCCTGCCTACAACATCTCGACGGGTAAGGAGCTGCCGGTCGACCAGCTCGCCGGGATGATGCGCTCGGCGGCGCTGTTCGCGCGCCCGTTCCCGCACGAGCCCGCACGCGAGGGCGACGTGGCACGCAGCGCTCTCGACCCGTCGAAGGCGTTCGCCGCTTTCGGCTGGCAGGCCCGTGCGTCTCTGGAAGCCAGTCTGAAGCTGACGCTGACATGGTTCCAGGGTCAGGCATAGCGCCCGACGCGCAGCTTCGCGAGTCGTATGAGGCGAAGGCCGTCTCGGAGCTCGCTGATGCCGACGCGCTGGTGCCGGGTGCTTCCGCGATCGCCGGGCGGGGCTCCCTCTTCGCGCGTGTCGTGCTGCTCAAAGGTGAACCCGGCGAAGAAGACCGTTCTGCCGGTCGCGCGCTCGCGGGTGCGGATGGCGAGGCCGCCGACAAGGTACTGGTGGCCCTCGGAATCGATCCGGCGACCGCGTGGCGGATGTGTACGCGGGTGGCGGGCGAAGGCGGAGCAAGCGCCGAGGCCCGCGCCCGCCGAGTCGAGCTTGCTGTCGAGGCCGTCGATCCAGACCTGGTGATCGCTCTCGACCCGCAAGCGGGCGAGGACCTCGCTCGGGCGTTCGAGCTTCCGCCACTGGAGTCCGGAAAGCCTGCGCAGGCTCGCGGCCGAACGCTGGGTGCCGTCAGCGGGCTCGCGGCCTCGCTCGGTGACGAGGGTGCGAAGGCCCGGGTCTGGGCGGAGTTGCGCGGGGTGGCAGGAGAACGGCACGCCTGAGACAGCCGAAGAGGGCGCCCACTGGGCGCCCTCTTCGCGTGCCATCCCGGAATCGTACCGGGGTGCTAGTCCTCTTCGATCTCAGTGATCGCACCCATCGGGCATTCTTCTTCACAGGTGCCGCAGGCGGTGCATGCCTCGTCGTTGACCGGCTCGGCCACGTCGCCCACCAGTTCAATCACGCCGCTCGGGCAGGCATCTACGCAGATGCCGCAGCCTGAGCACTCTTCCTCGTTGATGACGGGGCGGGGCATGGATCCTCCTTCGCACGGTCGGTGACGCGTCGCGCGTACATTACCCATACCGCGCGGCCGTGTAAAGACGGCTGCCTCACTATTCGACGGGGACGGGCGAGACCCCTTGTCGGCGTGCCGGCGAGAAGGTTCGACCCGGCGCTCGGTGGGTAGACACTACTGGTAGCCGCCTAAGATAACTTGATGCGACCACACTTAGATGTTAGAGTTGGGCAGCGGCGCCGCGAGGCGTCGCCTTCATGGGTATCGGAAGGAGTGTCATCGATATGGGCAAGGTCATAGGGATCGACCTGGGAACCACCAACTCCGCTGTCGCCGTGCTCGAGGGCGGGGAGCCGACAGTCATCATCAACGCAGAGGGCGATCGCACCACGCCGTCGGTCGTCGCGTTCCGCAAGGATGGCGAGCGCGTGGTGGGCAAGACGGCGAAGAACCAGGCCATCACCAATCCGGAGAACACGATCAAGTCGATCAAGCGCTTCATTGGGCGCAAGTTCGAGGAGACCGTCTCCGAGCGCAAGACCGTCGCGTTCAAGGTCGTCAAGGGCAAGGACGGCCGTGCCCTCGTCGACATCGACGGCAAGAACTTCACCCCCGAGGAGATCTCGGCGATGGTACTGCAGAAGCTGAAGGCGGACGCCGAGGCGTACCTGGGCGAGACCGTGACCGACGCGGTCATCACCGTGCCGGCCTACTTCAACGACATGCAGCGCCAGGCCACCAAGGACGCCGGCAAGATCGCCGGGCTCAACGTGCTGCGCATCATCAACGAGCCGACGGCGGCCGCGCTCGCCTACGGCCTCGACAAGGGACACCAGGAGCAGACGATCCTCGTCTTCGACCTGGGCGGCGGCACCTTCGACGTCTCGATCCTGGATATCGGCGAGGGAGTTTTCGAGGTCAAGTCCACCAACGGCGACAACCACCTCGGTGGCGACGATTGGGACCAGCGCGTCATCGACTGGATGGCCGACAAGTTCAAGGCCGACCACGGCATCGACCTGCGCAACGACAAGATGGCCCTACAGCGCCTGAAGGAAGCCGGCGAGAAGGCCAAGATGGAGCTGTCGGGCACGCAGACGACGCAGATCAACCTGCCGTTCATCACGGCCGATGCCTCCGGCCCCAAGCACCTGGACTACCAGCTCACGCGAGCCGAGTTCCTCAAGGTGACCGCGGACCTGCTGGACCGCTGCAAGAAGCCGGTCGAGCAGGCGATCAAGGACGCCGGGATCAAGGCGGCCGACATCGGCGAGGTCATCCTCGTCGGCGGATCCACCCGCATGCCCGCGGTCGAAGAACTCGTGAAGGGCATCACCGGCAAGGACCCCCACAAGGGTGTGAACCCGGACGAGGTCGTCGCCATCGGCGCGGCCATCCAAGGCGGTGTGCTCGCGGGCGACGTCAAGAACATCCTGTTGCTCGACGTGACGCCGCTGTCCTTGGGCGTCGAGACCCTCGGCGGCGTGATGACCAAGATGATCGACCGTAACACCACGATCCCCACGCGCAAGACCGAGACGTACACCACGGCGGCCGACGGCCAGACATCGGTGGAGATCCACGTCCTGCAGGGCGAGCGCGACATGGCCTCGGCCAACAAGACGCTCGGCAAGTTCACGCTCGCGAACATCCCGCCGGCTCCGCGCGGTGTCCCGCAGGTCGAGGTCACCTTCGACATCGACGCCAACGGCATCGTCAACGTGTCGGCCAAGGACCGCGGCACCGGCTCTGAGCAGAAGATCACGATCTCCGGCTCCACGGCACTGTCGGACGACGAGGTCGATCGCATGGTCAAGGACGCAGAGTCGCATGCTGACGAAGACCGTCGCGTGAAGGAAGAGGCCGAGGCTCGAAACACGGCCGATACCCTCGTGTACGCCACGGAGAAGACCATCAAGGACCTGGGCGACAAGGTGCCTGCCGAGACCAAGACCACCGTCGAGGCCGCGATCGTCGATCTGAAGTCCGCGCTCGAGGGCAGCGACATCGACGCCATCAAGTCGGCGACCGAGAAGCTGCAGGAGTCCTCGTACAAGCTGGCCGAGATCGTCTACGCCGACGCGCAGGCGGCCTCCGATCAGGGCGAGGGCGAGGGCGCACCGTCGGCCCCGGCCGAGGACGAGGAAGTCGCCGACTTCGAAGTCGTCGACGAAGACAAGAAGTAGGCGCCTGACCATGACGGCTCCCGAGAAGAAGAAGCGCGAGATCGAGGCGGAGTCGCCGGTCGACCCCGAACTGGAGGAAGACCTGGCGGCGATGCCCGACCTAGAAGGCGAGCTGGAGGTTGCGCGCGAGGAAGCGGCGCGCAACCTCGCAGCCGCCCAGAGGTGGCAGGCGGAGTTCGAGAACTTCCGGAAGCGCCAGACCGCGCAGGCTGCGGATCAGGCCACTCGGGCCGGGCAGCGGATCGTAGAAGAGCTGCTACCCGTGCTCGACAACCTGGAGCGCGCCATCGACCACACGGTCCGTGGCGGCGACCTCGACCACCTGGTCAAGGGCGTGGAGTCCGTGCACGCGCAGATCCTCGGCGTGTTCACCAAAGAAGGGGTCGAGGTCATCGACCCCTTCGGCCAGGGCTTCGACCCGACGATGCACCACGCCGTCAATCAGGTCGAGGATCCCGAGCTGCCCGAGCACACGGTCGTGGAGGTGTTCCAGAAGGGCTACACCATGGGCGGGCGCGTAGTGCGTCCGGCCATGGTCGTGGTCAGCACCGGCGGCCCGGTCCGGAAGGCCGAGAAAGCGGAGTAGGCCATGGCGGCCAACCACTACGACACGCTGGGCGTCAAGAAGGGCGCCACGGCCGACGAGATAAAGAAGGCGTTCCGGCGGCTCGCCCGTAAGCACCATCCGGACGCCGGCGGCAGCGAGGACCGTTTCAAGGAGGTCAACGAGGCGTACGAGGTCCTGTCGGACCCCGAGAAGCGCAAGCAGTACGACGAGTACGGGCAGTACTTCGGCGGCAATGTGCCGCCCGGTGGGGGCGCCGGCGGTCCCGGCCCTGGCGGGTTCGGCGGTTTCCCTGGCGGCGGGTACCAGACCGTCGACATGGGCGACTTCGGCGACCTGCTCGGCGGGATGTTCGGTGGTGGAGGCTTCGGCGGGACGACCCGCGGCAGGCGCGCGCCGCAGGCGAGACGGGGCAGTGACCTGACCTACGAAGTCGCGCTGACGTTCGACGAGTCGCTGACCGGCGCGTCCACGAAAGTCGACGTCCAGCGTGCGAAGCCGCTGACGGTGCAGATCCCGGCCGGCGTCACCGACGGAGGCAAGATCAGGTTCAAGGGCAAGGGCGAGCCGGGCAGCGCCGGCGGTCCGGCGGGCGACCTGTATGTCGTCACCCGCATCAAGAAGCACCCGTACTTCTCGCGCGAAGGTGCCGACGTGGTGCTCGATCTGCCCGTGACCATCACCGAGGCGGCGCTCGGCGCCCAGCTGGAGATCCCCACGCCCGACGGCCGGGTCAAGTTCAAGGTCGCGCCGGGCACGCAGGACGGCAAGGTCTACAAGCTGCCCGGCAAGGGTGCGCCCAGGCTCAAGGGCGGCGGATGCGGCGATATGCGTGTCCGCGTGAAGGTCGAGGTGCCCAAAGGCCTCGACGGCGAACAGCGCAGGCTTCTCGAGGAGTTCGCCGCATCGCGCGGCAGCGCCGACGACATACGTTCGCATCTGAAGTAGGGAGGTGTACGGCGATGGCCAAGTCACGCAAGACACAGCCGGACCGCGACCGGCCGCTGTACATGATCAGCGTCGCGGCCGAGCTGTCCGGCATGCACCCACAGACACTGCGCGTCTACGAGCGCAAAGCGCTCATCAGCCCGCAGCGCTCGCCTGGAGGCACGCGCCTGTACTCGGAATCGGACGTCGAGCGCCTTCGTCTGATCCAGCAACTCACGCAGGAGGACGGCGTCAACCTGGCCGGAGTGATGCGCATCATCCAGCTCGAGATGGAGATGGAGCGCGTCGAGACCGAGCTCGAAGCCATGAAGGAGCAGGCCTCCGACACCGAGCGCCGCATCGCCGAGGAGGTCCGCAAGGTCCGCGAGAGCTACCGGGCCGAGATCGTGCTGATCCCGCGGGGCCGGATGGCCAAGCGCCAGGAGTGACGCGGCGGCCGCGGCTTCATGCACTTTGTACCACGACGACGGAAAGGTAGAATCACCTCGACGCCGAACACTACGGGCGAAGAGGTGTCCGGTCCGACACGCCGGGAGACATAGTGCGGGCGGACCGGCCGACTGACAGGATCCGAGGAAGCAGGGGGTACGACGTATGAGCAGAACCACCATCTCCGAGCTGGCCAGGCGCGCCGGTATCGTGCTCGCGGTCGTCGCCATCGTGGCGACAGCGGCGACGCTCGCGGGCTGCGGCGGCACCAGGGTGTCGCCCGGCGGCCCGAGTGGCACCGGCGCTCCGGCGAGTATGGAGAAGCTGGCCGTTCCCACGGGCGATCAGGCGCAGATCAGCGCCGCTCTCGCAGCCGCGGGGTACTCCACCAGCAACAGCCAGTACCTGCAGTTCGAGTACGTGGGCGCTGCCAAGGCCGCCGTCGTGGTCACCGGACCGCAGAGGACCGCTGACGGGAAGTCGTTCACCTCGGTCACCCTCGCGAAGCAGGGCGACAAGTGGGTCGTGGCGAGCGCGAAGTAGCTCGACCGCATAAAGCGCGACCCGCGGGGTGCGGGGGGGGGGCCCCCCCGCC
>JANYJF010000043.1 GCA_025361885.1 Coriobacteriia bacterium | reverse complement strand
CGGCCTGGAGACCGCGCGCCAGCTCCACCACTCGCAGCTCCGCGGCGGCGACCGCCGCGGCCAGCGCCTCCGGGTCGCGGTACTCCGCCGGAACGTCGGCTTCGCAAATGACGAGCACGGCCTTGGCGCCCGCGGACTCGTTGGTGGCTTCCCCGGCTGCGACCCGGGCTGCTTCGACCCCGCTGCGCGCCTGCTCGATCGTCCCTTGCGCCTGCCTTGCCTCCGCCGCCGTGCGGGCGGCGGATTCCGACGCCACCGTCAACTCGTCCTTGCGGCTCCGCGCGATCGCCAGTTGAGCGACGAGTGCGCCGGCATCGAGCCCGGCGTCCCCGCCGAGGGAGATGGCGAGGGCCGCATACATCTTGCGTGCACCTTCGAGCGCCGCCTCGGCTCGCGCCAGACGCTCGGCCGCCTCGGCGCGCAACCTCTCCGCACAGGCGAAGGCGTCCTCCGCTGCCGACAGCTCCTCGTCGGAGGGCACGCCGGCCCAGAGGGTCGCGGGTGTGGGGTGGTCGGTGGCACCACACACCGGACACGGCGCCCCAGGCTCGAGCGACCGCGCGATGACGGCGGCCTGGCCCGCGCGCCACGACGAGGTCACCGAGGCGAGGAACTCGGCGGCCTGCTCTCGAGCGGCGTCAGCAAGCGCCGCCGCGGAGACTTCGACTTCGCGAGTGGTCTCACGCCCCACGACGTCGGCCCGGGCGCCACCGACGGCATCCAGCGCTTGAGTTGTAGCCTCGAGCCGTTCGACGGCGTGTGCGGCCGACTCGATCTCGCTCTTCAGTCGGAGGACCTCGCCGGCCGCTGTCGCCGACGTCGCGGCGCCCTCTTCCGCTTTGACCGCGCGCTCCGCCGCAGCGGTCAGCCGCGCCGTGGTCTCCTCGACCTTGAGCACCGCCTGCTCGACGGCGGCCTGCGCCTTCGTCAGACCCTCAGCGCGCCGGGCGACCTCACGGAGGCCCGCGACACCGTCCGCCGCATCCTTGCGCTCGGGCTCGCGAGCGACCTCCGCCTCGAGGACGCTCGAGGCCGCAGCCACCTCCGCTTCCGACTCCAAGGCCGTGGCCTCGGCCGGCGCTACCGCCGCCTCGGCCTCGCCGGCCGCGGCCAGCAGGCCTTCCGCCTCAAGTCCCGCCTTCAGCTTCGCATCGGCGCCGGATGCAAGCGCACCGGCGGCTTCGAGGACCTCATGCGCGCGTTCCACCGCTGCCCGCGCCATCTCGCGCTTCGACGCCAATTCGCCGTCGTCTTGGCACGAAGCGCCCCTGAGGACCTCGCCACACTTGATGCGGGTGTCCGACAGGTCGGCTTCCAGTCGGCGCTTCTCACGCTTCAGTTCATCCTCGATGTCGCGATACCGCCGCGTCGCGAACAACTGCTCGAGGATCTTCTCGCGGCTCAAGGAGTCGGCCGAGAGCAGCTCGCGGAACCGGCCCTGGGGCAAGACGACCACCTGGCGGAACTGGTCGGCCGAGAACCCGACGAGACGCTCGATCTCCGCCGTCACCTCCCCGGCCTTGGTCGCGAGCGGCACGCCCTCCTCCGCGTCGTCGCCGCAAGCCGTGCGACGCCACAGCGTCGCCTCGACCGCGTCTGTCACCACCCCGCCGCCGCGCTTGGCAGCGCGCTGTTGCTGGGGGCGCCTGCGCACCCGGTACGCTTCCTCGCCGATCAGGAAGTCGAAGATGACCTCCGTGGGGGTGTCGCCGTCGGCGAATTGGCTGCGCATCTGCGAACCCGTGCGCTCATCGCCGGAGGTGACGCCGTACAGCGCGAAGCAGATCGCATCGAGGATCGACGTCTTCCCGGAGCCGGTGGGACCGTGGATCAGGAAGAAGCGATTGCGCTTCCCCAACTCGCGGAAGTCGAGCACCTGCCTGCCCGCGAAGGGGCCGAACGCCGTCATATCGAGAATGACCGGCCGCATCGCGCTACTCCTCCCGGGACGCGGCTTGGCGTCCATCGGCGATGCGCGCGAAGACATCGCGCTGCTCGGCCGTCGGAGGTCCGCCGGTGACATGCTCGAAGAACCCCGCGAACAGACTGGCCGCGTCCTGCCGGGCGACCTCGCTCGCCCGCAGACCGGTCGGTCCCGCTACGACCTCGGCGGCAAGACGACGGAACCCCACTGCGTTGGGATAGACACGGCGCAGCTCGCCGAGCGCGTCGAACTGAGGAGCCTCGTCCTCGAGCTCCGCGAACACGTAGTCAGAACGGTTCTCGACCGGAGCGCCCTCGACCAGCGCGCGCAGCCGTCCACGCACCACGCGGACGTCGCGCCTGACCGGCAGCGCGACCTGCTCGACGCGCGGCTCGGCACCGGGACCGTCCAACTCGACGACTGAGACCGACTTGAGGTGTCCCGCCTCCGCGATCGAGTACTTCAGCAGCGAGCCGGCGTAGCGGACCCTGGCCGAGCCGACATGCTGCGGCCGATGCAGATGCCCGAGCGCCACGTAGTCGAATCCCTCGAAGCGCCGCAGGCCGACCTCGGCGCTACCCCCGACCGTCAGTGGACGCTCCGAGTCCTCGGTCACGATCCCGCCGGTCACGAAGGCGTGGCCGACGAGCACGTTGCATTCCGCGGGCGACATCACCGAGCGGATGCGATCGACGAGCGCCGCTGTGGCCTCGTCGTGGCCGCGCAGCGTGTCGTCGCCGAGCACGGCGCGCACAACGGCGGGGTCCGCATATGGCAGCGCCCAGACGCGTCCGGCTCCGGCACCCTCGCCCACCGCGACGGAGACCGGCTCGGCTCCGATGGGCCCGACGACGTGAAGGTTGGAGCGGGCGAGCAGCCTCGCGCCGAAGCCCAGTCGCTCCGCGTTGTCATGGTTGCCTGCGATGACGACGACTGCGGCTCCTGTCTCCACGAGGCGCCACAGAGTCTCATCGAGAAGGGCGACCGCTTCGGGCGGGGGGACTGCGCGGTCGTAGACGTCGCCCGCCACGACGATCGCGTCGGGTCGGACCTCGGTCGCGAGCGCGACGAGCCCGTCGAGCGTATGCGCCTGGTCATCGGTCAGGCGGGCGCCGTAGAACAGACGCCCCAGATGCCAGTCGGCCGTATGGATGATCCGCATCCGCTCCCCCTCTCGCACATCGTGACCACGTGTCGCACCATCATCGCCGGGCTCGGTTCCCGCGTTCAGGTCGCTTTCGACCAGTGTAGCGGTACGGTCTGACACACGACGCGCCACGAGCCGCCGGCCGCGTGTCGTCACCGGCACCGCGCTCGGGTACGCTTGGGGCATGCCGGTCACACCGGTCGCACACACGGCGGAGGGGTTCCGTTGGCCGCATCGACTACCGATCCCGAACGCGGGCTGACCTCGGCCGAGGTCGCTGAGCGCATCTCGCGCGGCGAGGTGAACCGCGCGCCCAAGGGAACGGGCCGCACCGTCGCCGACATCGTGCGGACCAACGTCTTCACGTTCTTCAACGCGTTGCTCGGCAGCCTCTTCGTGGTGATGGTCGTGTTCGGGTCGATCCGCGACGCGCTGTTCGGGCTGATCCTGGTCGTCAACACGGGCATCGGCATCTTCCAGGAGGTTCGGGCGAAGAGGACCCTCGAGCGCCTGAGCCTTCTGTCCGCTCCGCTGGCCCGCGCGGTCCGCGACGGCGCGGGCGTCGACGTCGCCGTCGCCGACGTGGTCCTGGGCGACCTGTTGGAGCTGACCGCGGGAGACCAGGTCGTCGCGGACGGGGAGGTCACCGGCACCGACGGGCTGGAGATCGACGAGTCGCTGCTGACTGGCGAGTCCCTCCCCGTCTTCAAGTCCCCGGGCGACACGGTCCTGTCCGGGAGCTTCGTCACGGCTGGAGCGGGACGCTTCGTCACCACCGCCGTGGGACCCGATTCCTACGCGAACCGGCTCGCGACCGAAGGGCGGCGCTTCACCCGGGTCCGCTCGGAGCTGATGGACGGCGTCAACACGGTCCTGCGGTACGTGACATGGGCGATTGTCCCTGTCGCCGCGCTGTCCGTGTGGGCGCAATTCAGGGCGGCACACACGCTCGCGCAGGCTGTCACGAACACCGTCGCCGCGCTCGTCGGCATGGTACCGGAGGGGCTGGTGCTGCTGACCAGCCTGGCATTCGCGGTCGCGGCGATCCGGCTCGCCCGTCGCAATGTGCTGGTCCAGGAGCTCCCGGCGGTCGAGGGCCTGGCCCGCGTCGATGTCGTCGCCGCTGACAAGACCGGCACCCTCACGGAGCCCGCGGTCACTCTCGCCGAGGTCCAGACCGTCGGGAAGATCACCGACGGGCAGGCTCGAGAGGCCCTCGGAGCCATGGCGGCCGCCAGTCCCGCGCGCAACGACACCATCGCTGCGATCGCGGCAGCGATCCCGTCGCCGGACGGCTGGTCCGCGACGGTCGTGCTCCCGTTCTCATCGGCGCGCAAGTTCAGTGCCGCGACCTTCGATGCCCGCGGGACGTGGGCGCTCGGTGCTCCGGACGTCTTGCTGGCTGCGGCCGATCCCGCCCGCCTCCGCGCGGCTGAGCTGGCACGCGGCGGCGACCGCGTACTCGCGCTCGCTCGAACGGACGAGGACGTCGACGCGGGAGGAGGACTCCCCGTCGGCCTGACAGCGTGGGCACTGGTGATCTTGGGGCAGCGTGTCCGGCCCGACGCCCCCGACACCCTGCGCTTCTTCGGGGAGCAGGGTGTAGCGCTCAAGGTCATCTCGGGCGACTCCCCCGAGACCGTCGGCGCGGTGGCATCACGTGCCGGCGTCCCCGGCGCGCTGCCGGCCGTGGACGCGCGCGAGCTGCCGTCGGACGACGCCGGCCTTGAGGCAGCGATGGAGCGGTCCGCGGCGTTCGGACGCGTGACACCCGAGCAGAAGCGCGCGATGGTCGCGGCGCTCCAGCGCCAGGGACACGTCGTCGCGATGACCGGCGACGGCGTCAACGACGTCCTGGCTCTGAAGCGCGCGGATGTGGGCATCGCGATGGGCTCCGGCGCTCCAGCGACGCGCGCGGTCGCCCAGATCGTGCTGCTGGACTCGCGCTTCTCGACACTGCCCGACGTCGTGGCCGAAGGGCGCCGCGTGATGGCGAACACCGAGCGGGTCGCCCACCTGTTCCTGACCAAGACCGTGTACGCCGCGATGCTGGCGGTGGTGACCGGGCTGTTCGCGGTGGACTACCCGTTCCTGCCGCGGCACCTGACACTGGCCGGCAGCCTCACCATAGGCATACCCGCGTTCTTCCTCGCACTTGCCCCGAACTCGCAGCGCTACCGGCCGGGCTTCGTGCCGCGCGTGCTGAAGTTCGCCGTGCCGGCCGGGGTCGGCGCGGGTGCCACGGTGCTCGCGGTAACGGCTGCCGCCCACGCCTTGGGTGCCGACCGCGCGCAAGCCCAGACGATGGCCACCGTGGTACTGACCCTGTACGGGCTCAGGATCATCGAGATCCTGGAGCGGCCGCTGGCCGCCTGGAAGGTGGGGTTGCTGGCCGCGATGCTCGGCGCGATGGCCATGGTGCTCGCGGTGCCCTTCGCGCGATCCTTCTTCGCGTTGGCCCTCCCCTCCTGGCAGGTCGGAGGTGCCACGCTGGCGATCGGTGCGGTGGCGGTCCTGCTGCTGGGAGCGAACTGGCGCCTGACACAGGGCCCGCGGGACAGGAGCTCTGGCTCGTAAGAGGCTCAACCCGTGTACACTCCCGGCATGACGACTTGCGATCAGACCACCACCATTCTCGGAGCGGTAGCCGACACAGCCCCGTGTTGAGGCCCGCCCGTCTCGCCGGCCGGCGAGATAGCGCCCGCTTCGCCCGAGCAAAGCTTCGTGACCGGCGTGCTCGAGACTGCGGCGGGTGCGGTGCCCCGCGTCGCGACTGCGCCGACGTGGCGGGACAGGATCGGGGGATGGCGTGTCCGTTGGGGCATCCGTCGCGACGCCTACCGGGTCGATCCCGGCCTCTACGCGGTCGGTGACCCGGGCCCGGACTCACCCGTGCTCGTCACGGCCAACTACAAGCTCACTTTCGATGTCGTGCGCTCGGACCTCGCCGGCCGCGACGCCTGGTTGCTCGTCCTCGACACGCGCGGCATCAACGTGTGGTGCGCCGCGGGCAAGCGCACCTTCTCGACCGATGAGCTCGTCCGCTGGATCGACGGCATCGGCCTCTCGCAGGTCGTCGCTCACCGGCGCGTCGTGCTGCCGCAACTTGGCGCGACCGGAGTCGCCGCGCACGTCGTCCGCGAGCGCACCGGCTTTCGCGTCCTGTGGGGCCCGGTCCGCTCGGCGGACCTTCCGGCCTTCCTCGATGCTGGCATGAAGGCGACGCCGGAGATGCGCGAGGTGACGTTCCCGGCATACGACCGGCTCGTGCTCACCCCGGTCGAGGTACTGGGCACCGCGTCGTACGGCTGGTGGGTCCTGCTCGCACTCTTCGCGATCTCGGGCCTCGGCCCCTGGGTCTTCTCGCTCGGCGCCGTGTGGCACCGCGGATTCGCGGCCGTGAGCGTGTTCATCGCCGCGACGCTGGCGGGCGGGCTCGTCGCACCGATGCTGCTGCCGTGGCTACCCGGCCGGGCCTTCTCCGTGAAGGGCGCGGTGTCCGGGCTGCTCGTGGGCATCCCGGTGCTCGCGCTGTGGGACCGGCCGCTCGATGCGGCCACCGTCGCCGCGGTGCTGCTCGGGCTGAGTGCGCTGTCGTCGTTCGTCGCGATGAACTTCACGGGCTCCACGCCGTACACGTCTCCCTCCGGCGTGGAGCGGGAGATGCGCCGCTCGATGCCGTGGCAGGCGCTGGCTGCGGCCGCGAGCGTGGCGCTGTGGATCGGCTCGGCCTGGATCGGGAAGGGCGGCGTGTGACATGAAGGGCTACCGCTATCTGCCCGACGTCGCCACGCTGACTTTGGATCGCGAGAAGTGCACGGGCTGCGGCCTGTGCGCGACCGTGTGTCCCCACAGAATCTTCGTCGTGGAGGACGGCCGTGCGCGCATCCTCGACCTCGATGCGTGCATGGAATGCGGTGCGTGCGCGCTCAACTGCGCCTGGGACGCCATCGAGGTCCATGCCGGTGTCGGATGCGCCTCGGCGATCATCGGCTCATGGCTGCGCGGCGGGGCCGCCCCGAGCGGCGGCGATCGCTGCTAGCGACCCCGGCGCGCGTCACACCCCGTATGCGTCCCGCGCCACCAGCGCCGCGATGCCGATCAGCAGGTAGCCGAGCGGCCATCCCCAGTCGATCCAGCTGCCGGACGCGTACGTCCCGACCTGCGTGAGGTACGAGTACAGGGAGTCCGTGACGCCGAGCAGGGCGATCCCCACGGCCATGATGCGCCATGGCGTCGCGAGCCTCGCGCCTCCGAACGAGCCCAGCACGAGCGCGATGAACACCGCCGGCGCGACCTCCAGCAGCAGATCGCCCGCCGGGTAGAAGATCGACAGCGCCTTGGCGCCAGCTGTCATCGACGGGTCCGCGAGCAGCCCGCTCACCAGGAAGACCCACAAAAGCGCAGCCATCGCCACGGTGAACACGGCGCTGATCACCAAAGAACGCCGGGTCGGTGCGAACGCCCGGTATGCGAGCGCGGCGAGGATGAGTCCGCCGGCCATCAGCGGGTACTGCGGCACCCAGAATGCGTCGGGCAGGCCGGGCGACGGGGGAGCGATCCTGAGCGCCAGGTCGTAGTACGAGAACACGACTTCGCCCGCCCAGAAGGCGGAGACTCCGAGCCCGATCAGCATCCACTGCCGGCGACCAGGTTCGCCGCGACCGTACGCTGCGGCCGTCAGGAACACCAGCACCGCTGCGGCGCCCACGACGAGCAACTCACCGAAGTCGCTGACGTTCGCTGCGAGGATAGGGTGCCCTCCACCAAGGAGCGCTGCAGCCGTGAACTGCACGGCGGCCACGACGGCGAGGCCGATGACTCCTACTGCGACCGTACGGCGGGACAGGTACCTAGCGGCCATCAGCGCACCTCCCCCATCAGCTGGACGATCGTCGTCAGGGTGGCACCGGGCACCAGCGGCGCCAGCACCCGGCGCACGCTCGCCTCGAGCGCGGGCCTGTCGTCGGGCCCGATCTGGTCGGAGGTCTTGCCCAGGCTCAGCGCGGTGCCGCGAACACAGGTGTCCGCATTCATACGACCGATGTACGGCTCCAAGATATCGACCATTCCGGACGCGTAGCTCATCGGGCCCCCTATCGCCTCATGGAGCATCAGGCATCCGCTCGAACAACACTAGCGTCCGCGGAAGACAGAGTGACGGTCTGCGGGCTGGCAGGTGCTGGCTGCGTGGAGGGAGTGTGCGGCCCTCGAGTCCGAGTATCCTGTCCCGGAGAGCATTCGGGCGAAGTGCGGAGGTGGCAGGTGTCCGAAGAGTCCGACCGTTGGGTGCCGCCGCCGCGTCCCGCGGACCGACTCGTGCGGGCGTGGCGCGCCTTCGAGTCGCTCGAGTGGTCGCGCGGCGCGGTCCTGCTGGCTGCCGCCGCGCTCGCGATGATCCTTGCCAACTCCCCGCTCGGCCCCGGCTACCAGCGTGTCCTGCAGACGCCTGTCGGCTTCGTGATCGGCTCGTTCGCGCGCACGGCCAGCCTGCATGCATGGATCGACGACGCGCTCATGGTCGTCTTCTTCTTCGTCATCGGACTCGAGATCAAGCGCGAGGTGCTGGTCGGAGAGCTCTCGACTGCTCGCAAGGCTGCGCTGCCCATCATCGCGGCAGCGGGGGGAATGCTCGTGCCCGCGGCCATCTACCTCGCGATCAACGCCGGCGGGCCGGGGCAGCACGGGTGGGGCATCCCGGTGGCCACGGACATCGCGTTCGCGCTGGGCGTTCTCGCCCTGGTGCGGTCGCGGGTACCCGCGGGTCTCAAAGTGTTCCTGATGGCTCTCGCCATCGCCGACGACATCGGAGCGATGCTCGTCATAGCTCTTGCGTACTCATCCGGTCTGAATTTGGCGTGGTTGGCGCTCGCCCTGGTCCCTCTGGCGCTCCTTGTCGCGTGCAACCGGCTGAGGGTCGACTCGCCGTGGCCGTACGCAATGGCCGGACTCGCCTTCTGGTTCTGCTTCCTCGGATCCGGCCTGCACGCCACGGTGGCCGGCGTCATCGTGGCCCTCACCATCCCGGCGAGCGCCCTGCTGCCCACCGAGCGTTTCGTCGAGGGCGCACGGAGGCACATCGATGAGATCGAGAATTGCCATGTGCCGGGCACCCGCATGCTCGGGGACGATGGCGAAAGCGCCCTTAAGCGGCGGGTCGGACGCGCGGCGCGGCACTCACTCGCGCCCCTGCAGCGCATGGAGAACGCGCTCGCGCCGATCGCTGACTTCGCGGTACTCCCACTGTTCGCGCTGGCGAACGCCGGTGTCCATATCGCCGTAGGAGGTCCGGGCCTGTTCACGCCTGTCGGGCTGGGCGTGATGCTGGGCCTCGTGCTCGGGAAGCAGGTCGGGGTGACGAGCGCCGCATGGCTGGCTGTCAGGTCCGGCGTGGCGCAGCTGCCACAGGGAACCGGTTGGCGGCACATCTACGGCGCCGCGTGGCTCGCCGGGATCGGCTTCACGATGTCCATGTTCGTCGCGAACATCGCGTTCTCAGTCCCAGCGCTCGCGGACGAGGCGAAGCTGGGTGTGATGGCGGCATCGGTCGTGGCGGGCGCGGGCGGATGGATCTATTTCCGCCTCGCTGTGCCTGTGCGCCAAGAACGCTCGGCGCGCTGACTCAGCGCCTGCCCTTCTTCGCGCGGCGCGACAGCAGCCACACCATCCCGCCCGTCGTCACCACCGAGAATATCCCGCCGAGCAGTCCGCCGCCCATCCACGTGCCCGTGTAGTACGCGACGAAGACGAGCGCTGCCGCTGGAATGCCGACGATCAGCCATCCGATCACAGCGATGACCGGGCTTTCGTACATGTCGTCTGGATCACTCTTCACTTGATGTGTCCTCCGTCGCCGGGCGTCGGTGACTTCCTATTCGCGCGCGAAGGGCGGCAGCGCCATCCGCTACGGACCGCTCCACACCTGGCAGTCATCGAGCATTGAGTCGAAGGACCAGCCGAACCCGCAGAACGTCACTTCCGTGACGCGCTTGGGCGTGTCTGGCAGGTCCATGAGGTTCGGCGAGACCCAGCTGACCCACTGGCCCGGGCCGACCTGCTGGAAGTGGACGCTGTCCGCGCCGGCGATCTCGCCCGTGTACAGGCCGTGGTAGTACTCGCGGTCCCGGCCCTTGGTGTCCACGTACTTGACGCGCACCATGACCGGCGCGTCGGGAGCGACGCCCGTCCGGGTGCCCGCAAGGTTGCCGCCGGTCCCTGACGACACGGCCGCGGAGAAACTGACTCGCAGGGTGGCTATGCGGCTGCAGTCCAAGGACAGGCGTTGCGTGGCGCCGGACCCGCCCGAGTCCCGTTCGGACGTTCGGGCGACATGCAGTGACTGTCCTGGCCGCCCGGCCACCGGGACGAGCTCGAGGATGTTGGTGCCTGGGCTCGCCAGTGGCTTGAAGTCGTAGACGACCCACGAGGACAACCCACTGTCGAAGGTGGGATTCGAGAAGACCGGCTTGAGACCGGCGGTTGCGAGCGCGGATCGGGCCGGCGTCGTTTCCGAGGCCTCCGCGTGTGCCGTCGCCGGCTCGGAAGGCTCGACGAGCGGGGGCGCCGGCGTCAGACGAGGGTACTCGAGCGAAGGCGGACGGCATCCGGCGACCATGACAAGGACCACGGCCGCCAGCGAACACGCGACCGCCCCGAGTGCGGTGCCGCGAAAGATCTCGCGTGTCGTCCTGGTCGCTCGAGCCATCGGGTCCGCTCCACGTCGATTGGGTGCTTTGGCGATTGTATCGCGACGAGCGCGCACGCGGAGCGGGCCGGCGCACATGGCACCGAGCCGCGGCAGCAGCGTGATCGCCAAGCAGCGTGATGGCCACTGTGATCGCCACGAGCGCCGGGTGTCAGCCTTCCTCGCGCGGACCACAGGCATTCGCCTGTGAGGCCCTGGTATCACAGGCAGTCACCTGTGGCGGCACAGGCTCTCACCTGTGAGGCCCTGGTATCACAGGCATCCGCCTGTGGCCCGCGCAAGAAGCCTCCGAGTGCGCTCACGGCCGCGGGCGGCCCAGCCCAGCCCAGCCCCCTCACGCGCCGACGTACGCCTTGACCACGTACGGCGACGTGAATAGCGCCAGCACGGCAGCGTAGCCCGGGACGAAGGAGATCGCCTCGCCTATCTCCGGAGCCTGCGGCAGCGCGTCCACGTCGAGCACGAGGTGGTCGCTCGAGGCGCCGAGCACCTCCACGCGCGGATCGAGGGGCACGAGACCCTCCGGGGGGACGTCCTGGCGCCCGAGCGCGACCAGGGCCCGGCGACGCCCGCCGCGGTCCCCGAAGGACGGAACGCCTCCGAACGCATCCTGGGCCGCCGTCCCCATCGGCAGTGACGGCTTGACCTTGCACTCGATGACGGGCGCGGACACGGTGACCGCGTCACGATGCAGCGAGAGGCCGGGGATCGGCTCGCGCGTGGCGGGATCGACGCCGAGCATGATCGCCTCGCCGATGCGGAGGTTGTCGACCGTCTTGGGCGCACGACCGTCAAGGACCGCGGCGATCGACGTGGAACTGCCTGCGGAGATGTGCAGCGGTCGGCCCAGCTGCTCGCGAGCGGCGTCAGCGAGCGACGCCAGCAGCGCGAGGTTGTGCTCGTCGGGCACGATCGCGCCATAGCACGTCAGGCTCGCGCCGATACCGACGATGTCCACATGCGCCAATCGCGACACCGCCTCCATGAACGACGGCAGCTCGTCCGGCATCATGCCTTCGCGACGATCGCCGATGTCCACCATCGGCAGCAATCCGTAGTGACGACCCAGGCGACCCGCGGCCGCGTCGAGCGCGGACGCGATGGCAAGCTCGCTGACCACCGACACGTCGCTGACTCGCACGGCCTCCTCGGCCAGCGCCGGCACGGGTGCCCGCACCAGCCAGATGGGCGCGGTGATCCCATCTTCGCGAAGGCGCATCGCGTTCTCCAAGCGGGACTCGCCGAGCGCGACGACGCCGCCTGCGAGCATCGCCCTCGCCACGCGCGGGTCGCCGCACGTGACCTTGGTCACGCCCACGATATCGACGCCCGTCAGCGCTGAGACCACGGCTCGCGTGTTCTGCTCGATCTTGGACAGGTCCACGGTGATGGTGGCGCGTGCGGGCATCTTCAACGGCTCCTTGGAGAGCAGGGACGGGGTTTGTCTACAGTCCGACGCTGGCGCGCATGAGCGCCAGCACAGACTCGGCGGGAAACGTCGCGAGCAGCGCGCCGCACGCGGCGAAGACGTAGTCGCGGTCGAGCAGGCACGTGGCGCCGGACGGCGGCAGCAGCCTGTCCCCGCCGTCACGCGAGCGGACGTCCGCGAGGATTTCGAGACCGCCGGGCAGCCGGGTCAGAGCGCCACCGGTGCCGATCACGAGCCGGCACGCCGTAAGGTCGCGGCCGCGCGCCACCGTCTGCCGGCCGCTCGGGGTGTACAGATGCGTGAGGCGCCCGGCATGACGTTGGACGGCCGTGACCGCCGCGATGTGAGCGAGGGCGCGGGCCGCTTCGATCTCCTCGGGAGTGAACGGCAGCGGCGGGGGCAGGACCGCTGGACGATGCATGGTGTCCAGCAGCGCGGCGACGTGCTCGGCGCTCACGTACGTGCCGAGGTCGCCCTCTACGGTGCGCTTGGAGTGAGGCTCCGGCTCGGTGGAGATGGCCGCGATGTCTGGGCTGCCATCGGTGACGGAGTGGACGTCGGTGGTGGCGCCGCCCACGTCGATGACCACCAGGTCGCCCACGGCCTCGGCGAACCGCTCGCTGGCAAGGAGCACGGCACCGGGAGTGGGCAGGATGCGCCCGGTCACGAACTCGCCGATGCGCTCCATTCCGGGGGCGTGCGTGATGTGCTCCTCGAACGCATCGTGGATCACGGCGCGCGCCGGCACGATGTCGAGCTCGTCGATGGCCGGGTAGACGTTGGCCGTCACACGGACCCCGAAGCCCGCCGCCTCGAGCATCTGCCTGACCTCGGCCGCCGCCACCGAGTTGCCGCCGTACACCACAACGGGGCGCGACCGCAGCTCCCGCAGCCGCCTCGCGTTGAACAACACGGTGTCCAAGTCGCCACCCTCGACGCCACCGGCCAGCAGCACGAGGTTGGGCCGCACCTCGTCGATGCGCACGAGATCCGAATCGCGAAGACGACCGGACGTCTGGTACTTCACGACCGCGCCGGCTCCGAGCGCCGCCTCGCGAGCGGCCATGGCCGTCATCCGCGCGGTGAGCCCATGCACCGTCATGCGAAGGCCGCCCGCCGCCGAGCTCGTCGCAAGCGTCACGGTCGGCTCCACCGCGTGGCCAAGCGAAGCCTCCAGCGATGCGCGCGCGGCCGCCAGCCCGATCCCGACGTCACCCTCGAGCACGGACGTCGGCGCCACGCCCTGGCCGACGAGCCGCGGGGTCGCCCCGTCTTTCCCAGAAAGCCCTTCGAAGGCGGAGACGCTCGTGGTCGTCGAGCCGATCTCGGCCACGAGTGCATCGATGTGGCGAACCCTATCCGACATGCCGGTCCGTCACCGCCTTCGCCTGGACATCCGGTTATTCAAAGCAAAGTTGTCGACATGCTGATTCTTGCTTCGAATGGTCGGCCGCTACATCCTCCGCTCGCGCATGTTCTTCACGATGAACGATGCGACGTCGATGCCGTGCGTCTTGCGGCCGAACCCGGCGTCCATACCCCACGCGCGAGCCTGCTCGTCAGTGACCTGCGTGCCGCCGGCGATGAGCAGGATCTTGTCGCGCACGCCCTTCTCCGCGGCCAGATCGGCGAGCTTCTCCATGTTGTCGCGATGCATGTCGCCGTGGGTGATGATCGTCGAGACCAACACGATCTGAGCGGCATGCTCGATCGCCGCGTCCAGCAGCTTCTCCACCGGTACGGACGTGCCCAGATGCTCGCAGACGAAGCCCCACTTCTCGAGGCCGCCGTGCTTGATGTCGATGATCTCGTACATGCCGACGGAGTGCTCGTCCATGCCCACCGTCGCCGCCACACACTTGAGACCCCGCGCATGCACGAACTCACGGATCTCCTCGTCGGAGAGAACCTCAGGCAGCTCCGGGATGACGAGCGAGGCGGGGTCGACGGCCACGTCGAGACGGCCCTTGAGCTCGATGAGCGTGCCCTCCGCGGGATGCATGACCTGGCGGTGTATGACCTCCGGGTGTACGAGGTTCATCGCACGTCCGATCTCGAGCGCCGCAGCCTCCGCCACGCGCTCGGAGACCGGCAGGAACATGGTCACGACCACGTAGCCGTCTCCGGCCCACTCGACCTCGGGCCTGATGAGACCCTTCGCCCGCATCTCGGCCGTCTCGGTGAGCCTGACCTCCGCGTTGTCCGTGGGATCGAGCTCGCCGATGTAGGGCACCTTGTCCGGGTCGCACAGCGTGCAGCCGCCGATCGGGTCACACGCGCGGTCCAGGCCTTGGGGCAGATGGTTCTCGCCGAAGTGGTGACACACCGGCGCCATGTAGTCATCCGCGCGCTCCACGATCGTGCCGGCACCAACGCCTCCGTCGGCATGCCGTACGATGCCGTCGTCGTTGGTCTGTGGGTACTCGCCGGAATCCACGAAGTACCCGTCCTCCACGCCCGCGAAGTAGCCGCCGTCGGCGACCATCGCCTCCAAGAACAGGACGGCGCGTTCCTTGATCTCGCGCACCCGGTCCCTGAACACCGGGTTCTCCCGGTCGATCTTCACGAACTCGGCGAGGCCGTCCATCCCGACGAGCGACTGCTTGGCGGTGTTGACCGCGTGCACATTGTTGTAGTGCCACGGCACGTTGCGGCCTTCGTCGGGCGTGATGGTCGACTGGATGTCAGCGCTCGTCAGTCGCGAGATCATGAGGTTCATGACGTGGCTCACCGTGGCGTCGCGGCTGTCCGACTCCATGTAGCGGGTGTTCTCCTGGGCGCGCATCTTGTACTCGCCGAACAGGTCGCGCAGGGCCACGGCGTAGGGCAGGTCCATGCGCATGCACGGCGCCGGCGCCGCATCCGGCGGCACGGTCGAGAGCGCGATCTGGTCCTTGCGCATGCCGACGGAGACCGAGAACGCGCAGTTGATGGCGTGCTGCACGAGCAGCTCGGGCATGACCTTCCACGCCTTGACCGCGGTGGCGTTCGCGTTGTGCGCACCGTCGATCTGCAGCATGCCGACGCTCGCCATCACGTGCTTCGCCACTGCGGCGTCCACGAAACTCCGGTACATGTTGATGTTGCGGTACAACACGTTGTACTGCGGGTCCTGGTGGGCGCCGTTGACACCCTCCTCCGCGAACATGACCGCCATCTCCGGGCCCGCCACACCGGAGACGTAGCTGTGGAAGTTGATGGGCCGGCCGACCTCGTCCTCGATCAGATCGAGCGCCTTTCGGGTGAGCCGGAGCTGCTTGCGAGTGACCGCGATGCCGCCGGTGCCCTCGGGGGTACCCTCGAGCAGGCCCTCGATGTGACTCTGTCCCGCCGTACGGATGACCATCATGTGGTCGGCCCCATGCCACGCGGCCATGCGCATACGGCGGATGTCGTCCTCGGGACGGCCGGACGCGATCTCGGTGGTGATGACGCAGTCGGGCTGCGGGTCGATATTGTCGAAGTAGTGCGCGGCGGGCAGCGGGATCGAGCGCTTCAGGCCCTCAGACGTCTGCTTGTAGTCGAACTCGAAGAGGTGCTCATCTTGCACCTGCTCGCGCCAATGCCATCCCTGGCGGCGCGGGCGATACGACGCGAGGTCCTTGAGCAGTGCTGCGATATCGAGCTTCTCGTTGGGCTCCAGCGGCTTCGGCTCGCTCATCGCGCGCCTCCCCACTCGGCCTCAAGGATGTCCCAGCCCTCGTCGGCAGCCATGCGCGCGGCGGCGGACGGCGCGTCGCAGTCCCACGACCGCATGCACAGCGAGACCGCGTGCCCGGCGCCGTGGCCGAGCCATCCGCGCTTCTCGCACTCGCTGACCACGGCCATGCTCGTGCGCGAGTCGACGCCCATGCGCATCAGCACGCTGCGCTCGATCGAAGGCGACGTGTGCGTGCGCGCCAGCTCCACCAGAGGATCGATGCACTCCTGCGTCAGTTGCCAGAAGCGCGCCTCGAGCTCGGCGTCGGTCAGGCCGCGGAGGTGCTCGCGGGCATGCTGGAAGGTGTCCTCGCGAGCCATGTCATGCCTTTCTACAGGTCGGCGATGATCTTCTCGACCGCCGCCGCGTCCGAGTTGGTGTCCGCAGCCAGGAATTCGATGTCCTCGGCGGTGGGTACGTAGCCTTCGCCCGCGTGCGCGAGGGCGTTGCGCACGTAGCTGCGACGCATCTTGGCCATGTCAAAGTCCTTCGCGCGGATCTGCTCGGGACGCTCGGGGATGACGATCGTCTTGCCCGGGACGCTTGTGGCCGGGTCGCCCGAAAGCACCTCGACGCCCATCTCGCGCGCGAAGTTCAGCTGCGCCCAGTGGTGCTTGCCTGCGCCGGTGTACTCGGTCTCCTGCACCACGATGGTGGCGTCTCTCGGCAGGTCGCGGGCGAGCGACATCGCCGCGGTCATGGCGGTATTGCCCGACGGGCCGCGCTCCAGGCCCTCGAGCTTGCTCATCGCCTCGGTCACGTAGAACACCTCGCCTTGGCTGACCGTGAGGTACCGGTCCATATAGCGAAGGGAGCGCGCCGCGTTGCGCGGCACGTCGGCGCGGTCGGGCCAGGTGGCGAACGGCACGCCGAAGCCGGTATGGCCGGTGGTGAAGCTCTTGCGGTTGAAGTCGGTGTCGGAGGCCATGTGCAGTCCCGACAGGTCGACCGACGCGCTCACGATCCTCGTGTCCGCAGCCCCCGCGCGCCTGACGCCGCGCGCCGTGCCGGTGGTGTTGCCGCCGCCGGCGTGCGTGACGATCACGTAGTCGGGCGCCTTGCCGGTCTGGCCGATCATGTCGCGCACGAGCTCGGCGCCGAGCGTCTCGATACCCGATACGCCGAACGACGAGTACAGCGAAGCGGCGAAGTAGCCGGTGGCATCGAGCAGCTCCAGCATGTGGCTGAACAGCTCGGGGCCGACCGTCATCTGCACGACCTCGGCGCCGAATGCCTCACAGATGCGACTCTTCTCGATGATCTCGGGCTGGCCGACGTGCCGGGAGTCGAACGCCTCCTGGCAGATGATGCACTTGAGCGAGGCACGCGCGGCCTGGCTGGAGACGGCCGCCCCGTAGTTGCCGGAGGTCGCCGCGATGACGCCGGCGTAGCCCTTCTCCTTGGCCACATGGATCGACACGCTGGCGCGCCGGTCCTTGAACGAGCCGGCCATGTTGGCGGCCTCGTCCTTGACGAAGATGCGGGCACCGTGTCCGGGCTCGGAGTACGAGCGGACCAGGTCGGTGAGGTTGCGGAGCTCGAGCAGCGGCGTGTCGCCGACACCGCCGGCGCGCTGGATGCGCGTGATGTCCTCGAGCGAGTAGCCGTGCGCCGCCATCATGCCCTCGTAGTCGAAGGCGATGGGCGACTGCTCGAACTCGGCGTAGTCCATGCCAAGGGCACGCTTCATGATCTCGCCCTTGCGGGCCATGATCGCCTCGGTGCGGCTCGCCATCTTCACTCACCGCCCTTGCGGTAGGCGTCCACGCGCTCGCGCAGGTCGCGCCCGATGTGGACAAGCTGCGCCGGCGGCTGCCCGAACGTGTGCGTGTAGCCCGGCAGGATGTCCGTGAGCACGCCCGTGACCTCGCGGCCCGTGGGCGTGCGCACCGTCAGATCGTCGCCCATGGCGGCGCCGGACAGCGCGAAGCCTTTCACCCATGCGATGAGCGGCTTGGACGCCGTCTCCTCGGGCAGGTTCGTGGCGCGGTCAGCCGGCTCGAGCAGGGTGTAGGAGACCTCCACCCAGTCGTCGGCACCGCAGCGGTCTGCACTCGCCATAGTGGTGCGCCTCCTAGACGGTGGGAGCCCAGAAGCGCGGCAGGGGCATGTCCACGACGGTGAGCATGCCTGCGGGAGCCGCGTTCATGAGCCGGATGTAGTTGCCTGTCGAAGCGTATGTGCCCTTGCCGCCGGGGATCTCAGGCGCGTTGACCATCTGCACGGTCGGATCGCCGAAGATGCGGATGTAGTCGCCGGTGTCGACGCCCTCGAGCTCCGGGTGGATCTGCTGCGGGTGCACGAGCTCGATCTTGAGCTCGCCGGCGCTGTAGCCCTTGCCGATGTGACGGCAGCCACATACGTCGCCGGGAGCCACGTGCACGTGCGGGGTGGAGCGCTCCACGGTGGAGACGATGGGCTCGCGGGTCTCGACGATCTCGTCGATCTTCCAGCCGAGCGCCTTGGCGATGAGGTTGATCGACTCCTGGAAGCCGATGTGTCCGACGATCGTGCCGTCGGCGATACCGGCGTTGAACTGCTCCACGGTGGTGCCGACGCCCTGGCTCGCCATGACGGTGGGTCCGAACGGCGACAGGTCGTTGATGCGCTGCGCCTCGATGCGGTCCACGCGCAGGCAGATGGAGCTCCACATGACGATGAGCGCGTCGAGCACGAAGCCCGGGTTCACGCCCGTGCCGAGGATCGAGACGTTGTGCTCCTTGGCGAGCGCGTCGAAGCGGTCGGCCCACGCCGGGTCGCTCGCCCACGGGTACGCGAGGCGCTCGGCGATGCACAGGACGTTGCAGCCGGCCTTGACCGTCGGCTCCACCTGGTCGGTGATCTCGTCGAGGTTGCTCTGGGTGCAGATGCACACCACGTCGGGCTTGGTGGCCAGCACCGACGCGAAATCGGTCGTCATCTTCACGTCACAGTCGCGGCCCAGCAGATCGCCGACCGTCTTGCCTTCCTTGGCGGGGTTGGTGAC
>JANYJF010000029.1 GCA_025361885.1 Coriobacteriia bacterium | reverse complement strand
TCGAAGAGGCGGTACGCCGCCGCTCCGAGGGCTGAGTCGGTGTTGTAGACTCTGTGGCACCCGCGACGGCCGCCAGCCGCCGCGTCGTGCCCCGATCGCGAAAGGCCCCGCGTGCTCCAGGCTCAAGTCATAACCTTCTGGCTGTCCATCGCCCTGTACTCCGGGGCGACGGTCCTGTACGCCTATCACTTCCTGTCGAAGGCGCGGTCGTACTCGTTCTACGCCACGCTGCTGACGGGGGCGGGCTTCCTGTGCAACACCGCCTCGATCGGACTGCGTTCCGCGATAACCCACGGCACCGTGCTCACCGGCGCGAACACGCTGGTCCTCGCGGCGTGGGCGATCGTGCTCGTCTACTTCGTGGTGGAGCACCTGATCCACCTCAAGGTGTACGGCACGGTGCTCGTGCCGCTGGCCCTCGCGCTGCTGCTCCTCGCGCAGCTGATGGGCGCGGGTCGAGCGGCCGCGTCCCTGCCGCCAGTGGAGGCCGCGCTGCTGGAGAGCTGGCTCGTCGGGGTGCATGTGGCACTGATCGTCTTCGCGAACGCGGGCTTCTTCATCGGGGCCGCGGCGTCCGTCACGTACCTCGCGCTCGAGGCACAGCTCAAAGGTCACCGCACGGCGACGCTGTTCCGCCGCCTGCCCTCGCTCGCTCATACCGACCTCATCGCGCGGCGCGCGATCTCATGGGCGTTCCCGGCGTACACCGCCGGTCTGGTCCTCGGCGTGTTGCGTGCCATCCAGACCGACCTCGTGGGCTGGTGGGCGGATCCCCGGGTGATGCTCTCGGGGCTCGTGTGGATCGTGTACGGCGTGTACCTGTACCTCCACTACGGCCGCGACGTCTCCGGACGCAACGCCGCGTACGTGTCGATCGCGGGGCTCGTGCTCGTCATAGCCCTGTCGGTGACGGCCCGGGTAGTGCCGATCGGCTTCCACGTGTTCGCGGTGACGGGCCGATGAGCGACACCGCGATCCCGTATTCCAAGACGTACTACCCCGTGTACTTGGACCTCAACGGCCGGCCCTGCGTGGTCGTGGGCGGCGGCCGCGTCGCAGAGCGCAAGGTGGCTGCGCTGCTCAAGTATGGCGCCGACGTGACGGTGATCTCACCCGAGGTCATGCCTGCGATCGAGATACTGGTCGACCAGGACCGCGTCATCGTGGAGCGCCGCGGCTACGTCCGCGGCGACCTGACGGGTGCGTTCGTGGTCATCTGCGCGACGGACTCGGAGGAGATCAACCGCGCGGTGTACTCCGAGGCCGAGGAGATGGGCGTGCTCGTCAACGTGGTCGATGTGCCTCCGTTGTGCAACTTCATCGTCCCGTCGATCGTGAAGAGGGGCGGCCTGCAGATCGCCATCTCCACCGGTGGCGCCGCACCCGCGGTCGCCAAGCGCGTGCGCAAGCGCCTGCAGGAGGAGTTCGGCGAAGAGTGGGGCCCGTATGTCGCGCTGCTCGGCGAGATCCGCGCCCTCGCGATGGCGGAGGTCCCCGACGATGCCGAGCGCAAGGCGTTCTTCGAGCGCGTGGCGGATTCCGATGTGCTCGCGCGCTTCACGCGCGGGGAGACGCCGGTCGCGGCGGACGTGCTCTCCGAGTTCGCGACGCCGACCGGCGGGTAGCACTCGAGGTCTCGACGCATGAAGCGCGCGGACCCTTGTTTGCACGAGATGCCGGGCCCCACTCGCGAAGGCACGTCTCTTGCATGACGTGGACCGGCGCTCGTTGCGTTGCCGGTGCCTGGCGCCGGATGGTAGACTGACGAGGTTCAGGCGAGAAGCAGAATAGTGCGACAATAGCGCGGACACCGCCCCCGCCGGGCCTGCTTGCCTGAACAACAACGCACTGCTCCGGCGGGGGCGACCTTTGTCCTTTGACCGGCCCGAGGAAGTGAAGCGAGCCGTATGCATCTGACCCTGGTGGGTCTCTCACACAAGACCGCCCCGATCGAGATCCGCGAGAAGCTGACGTTCCCTGCCCATAGGCAGGCCGACGCACTCTCGTCGCTCATCGGCACCCCGGAGGTCGCGGAGGCGGTCATCCTCTCCACGTGCAACCGCACCGAGATCTACGTCGTCACCGCCAACGACGCTAGCGGGGAGGCGGTCGTCGACTTCCTGGCCGACTACCAGGGGCTGGACCGCCACGAGCTGGCGCGCTACCTGTACCACGCGCAGGGCGAAGCTGCGGTGCGCCACCTGTTCCGGGTGGTCGCATCTCTCGACTCGATGGTCGTTGGCGAGGCGCAGGTCCTCCACCAGACAAAGGAGGCCTACCAGTCGGCCTTTGACAACGGCGCTTGCGGGCGCGTGTTCAACAAGCTGTTCCGCCAGAGCTTCGAGGTCGGCAAGCGCGTGCGCACCGAGACCGAGATCGGCGAGAACGCCGTCTCCATATCGTACGCCGCTGTCGAGCTGGCGAAGAAGGTCTTCGATTCGCTCGAGGGACGCACGATCCTGGTCCTGGGTGCCGGCAAGATGTCGGAGCTCACAGCGAAGCACCTCGTCAGCCAGGGCGTGCACAGCGTGCTCGTCGCGAACCGCACCTACGAGCGGGCGGTGGAGCTCGCCGAGCGCTTCGAGGGCGAGGCCATCCACTACGACGACCTGTTCACGCGGATGCACGATGCCGACATCGTCATCTCCTCGACCTCCGCGAGCCACTTCGTGGTGAGCAAGGACGAGGTCGCGGGCGCGATGCGCGGACGCGGCGGCAGGCCGCTGTTCCTCATCGACATCGCAGTGCCCCGAGACATCGATCCCGCGGTCAACAGCCTCTCCAACGTGTTCCTCTACGACATCGATGACCTCAACGGTGTGGTCGAGTCCAATCTCGAAGAGCGGATGCGCGAGGCGCGGCGCGCCGAGATCATCATCGAGGAGGAGATCGCGGAGTTCGACGCGTGGCTCGAATCCATGGAGGTCGTCCCCACCGTCGCCGCCATGCGCGCCAGGGCCGAGGCGATGCGCCAGGAGGAGCTCTCGAAGGCGATCAAGCGTCTCGGCGGCCTGTCGGCGAAGGAACTCAAGACCGTCGAGTCACTGAGCGAGGCCATCGTCAACAAGATGCTGCACGGTCCGACGGCGCGCCTCAAGGCAGCCTCGACAGAGAAGGACGGCTACGTGTATGTCGAAGCGGCCCGCCGACTGTGGGGCTTGGACGACGAGGCACCCAAACGCTCGCACGGCCTGAGGGGACTGCTCGGCGCCCCCGGGAAGCCGGAGCGCGCGAATGCGAACGAGACGGGAGAGACGCTTGGCTGCTAGCCGCCAGGGGCTGACCATCGGGACGCGAGGCAGCAAGCTCGCGCTCTGGCAGTCCGAATACATCAAGGCGAAGATCGAGGAGATCACCGGTCTTCCGGTGTGCCTCAAGATCATCAAGACGACAGGCGACAAGATTCTCGACGTGCCGCTGGCCAAGGTCGGCGGCAAGGGACTGTTCACCAAGGAGATCGAGGTCGAGCTCGTCGACGGGACCGTCGACCTGGCGGTCCACTCCATGAAGGACGTCCCCACCGAGCTGCCCGACGGTCTGGTCATCGCGGCCAACCCGCCGCGCGTCGACCCGCGCGACGCCATCGTGTCCGGCGCGGGCTATGACCTCGACACGCTGCCGCCCGGCGCGAAGCTGGGCACGTCGAGCCTACGCCGCCGCGCGCAGGTGCTCGCGATGCGTCCGGACCTCGAGATCGTGGACGTCCGCGGCAACCTCGACACCCGCATGCGCAAGGCCGAGAACGGTGAGCTCGACGCGGTGATCCTGGCTGCGGCCGGTATCACCCGCATGGGCTGGGCCGACCGCATCACGCACTACATCGACACCGCGCGGATGTGTCCCGCGGTGGGGCAGGGCGCCATCGGCGTCGAGATCCGCGAGGACGACGCGTTCATGGCGGACGTCTGCGCCAAGCTCACCGACGCGGACACCGCGCTGTGCGTGCGCGCGGAGCGCGTGGTGATGCGCACGCTCGAGGGTGGCTGTCAGGTCCCGATCGGCGCGTACGCGCGCATCGTGGCCGGCCGCCTGGTCATGGACGGCGTTGTCGCCAGCGTCGATGGCGTGACGATCATCCGATACCAGCTGACCGGTGACGTGACCGAACCCGAGATGCTCGGGGCGGCCATGGTCGACCGGTTGCTGGATATGGGCGCTGCCGACGTTCTGGCCGAGGTTCGCGCTTCGGCGGGCGCGTCCGTCAGCACTCTGCTCGAGACCTGAGACCAGACAAACACCCCCAAGAAGGAGCTCCCATGGCCCGTCCCCTCGTCTACCTGATCGGCGCCGGCCCCGGCGATCCCGGGCTGATAACCGTCAAGGGACTCGACTGCATCGCGAAGGCCGACGTCGTGGTCTACGACTACCTGGCCAACCCGCGCTTCCTGGATGCCGCCGACCCCGCCGCCGAGATCATCTACGTCGGCAAGAAGGGGTTCGACGAGCACGTCACGCAGGACCAGATCAACGACCTGCTCGTAGCCAAGGCGCTCGAGGGCGACGGAAAGGTCGTCGCGCGTCTCAAGGGCGGCGACCCGTTCATCTTCGGCCGCGGCGGCGAGGAGGCCCTGGCGCTCGTGGAGGCCGGCGTGAAGTTCGAGGTCGTTCCCGGGATCTCCGCCGGATTCGGCGCTCCCGCATACGCGGGCATCCCTGTGACACATCGCGGCTACACCACCGACATGGCGTTCGTGACCGGCCACGAGGATCCCACCAAGGGCACCTCGGACATCAACTGGCCCAAGCTCGCCACCGCGGTCGGGACCATCTGCTTCTTCATGGGCGTCAAGAACCTGCCCAACATCGTCGAGAACCTCGTGGCCAACGGTCGCCCCGCCACCACGCCGGTGGCGCTCGTCCGTTGGGGCACGACGCCCCGCCAGGAGGTGCTCGTCGGCACGCTCGAGGACATCGTCGAGAAGGCGAAGGCCGCCAAGTTCAAGGCTCCGGCCATCACCATCGTCGGCGAGGTCGTCAAGCTTCGCGAGAAGCTCAAGTGGTTCGAGGACAAGCCGCTGTTCGGCAAGACGATAGTCGTCACCCGCAGCCGCGAGCAGGCCTCGGTGCTCACCGACCGGCTCGAGGAGTTGGGCGCGGAGGTCCTCGAGTTCCCGACTATCAAGGTCGTGGACCCGGAGAGCTGGCAGCCCGTGGACGAGGCCATCCGCCGCGTGAGCGAGTACGGATGGCTGGTCTTCACGTCGGTCAACGGGGTGGGCCGCTTCTTCGACCGGCTCGAGTACGCGGACCTCGACGCGCGCGCCCTCGCGGGCGCCAAGGTCGCGGCCATCGGCCCCGCAACGGCGGCGGCGTGCATGGATCGCGGAATCCGCCCCGACTACGTCCCGGAGGAATACCGCGCCGAGGGTGTGCTGGAAGGCTTCCTGGAGCGCGGAGTGGGCGCGGATACGAAGGTGCTCATCCCGCGTGCGCTCGAGGCGCGCGAGGTGCTCCCGGATACGCTTCGCGAGCGCGGCGCCATCGTGGACGTCGTGCCGGTCTACCGCACGGTGCTCGGCGCCGGCGAGGGCCCGGTGCTCGATCGTCTGGCCGACGGCACCATCGACGCGGTCACCTTCACGTCCTCCTCGACCGTCAAGAACTTCGTCGAGCTGGCGAAGGGCATCGATGTTGCTGCTGCGATGGGCGACATCCTCATCGCGTCCATCGGCCCCGTCACCTCGGACACGGTCCGGGAGCTGGGCCTGACGGTTGGCGTCGAGGCCGCGGAGTCCACCATCCCCGGCCTTGTGGACGCGGTCTGCGAGTCCTATTGCGCGACCGAAGGCGAGGCCTGCGACATCTCGAACGACTAGGGAGGATCCGCGAGTCGGCCGCCAGTGCGCGGTACCGGCGGCGCGTTCCATAGAGTGATGAGTCCGCCCGCGATGGCGGCGGGCGTGACAAGGCGACCAAGGGAAGAGGCAAGCGAACATGATCGGTATCTCGAAGCTGTATTGCGGTGCTGTAGAGCCGGGCGACGTCCTGCGCTACGACCGTGACTCGTCCAAGCTGCCGAGCGATCTGCTGCAGTTCTCGCGCGACAAGAAGCCCGTCGTGGTGTGGAACTGCACACAGAAGTGCAATCTCAAGTGCGTGCACTGCTACGCGCAGTCCGAGGACAAGGACTACGCGAACGAGCTGTCCACCGAGGAAGCCAAGGTCATGATCGATGACCTGGCGAGCTGGGGCGCCCCGGTGCTGCTGTTCTCCGGCGGCGAGCCCACCCTTCGCAAGGATCTCCTGGAGCTCATGCGATACGCCAAGGGCAAGGGCATGCGCGTCGTCATCTCGACCAACGGCACGCAGATCACGCCCGAGAAGGCCGAGCAGTACGCCGAGGTCGGCTTGAGCTACGTCGGCGTCTCGCTCGACGGCGGACGTGAGACCCACGACCACTTCCGCGGTATCGCGGGCAGCTTCGACAAGGCCATCACCGGGATCCGCAACGCCAAGGCCGCCGGCATCAAAGTCGGCCTTCGCATGACCCTCAACAAGCGCAATTGGCAGGACATCAACGAGATCTTCGACATCATGGAGGCTGAGGACATCCCTCGCGCTTGCTTCTACCACCTCGTGTACGCCGGTCGCGGCAGCGAGCTGATGAAGGAGGACCTCGACCACGAGGAGACCAGAGCGGCCGTCCGTCTGATCATGGACAGGACCAAGCAGATGTTCGACAAGGGCTTGGAGCCGGAGGTCCTGACCGTGGACAACCACGCCGACGGTCCCCTGGTGTACATGGAATTGCTCAAGGAGGACCCGGAGCGTGCCGCGGAGGTCCTGCAATTGCTGCAGTGGAACCAGGGCAACTCGACCGGCAACGGCATCGGCTGCGTGTCCTGGGACGGCGAGGTCTACGCGGACCAGTTCTGGCGCCACTTCTCCTTCGGTAACGTCAGGCAGCGTCCGTTCTCCGAGATCTGGAGCGACGTCTCCGGCGACACCGAGCAGTCCGAGCTCATGAAGCGCCTCAAGGACAAGCGCCCTTACGTGAAGGGTCGCTGCGCCGAGTGTAAGTGGCTGCAGATCTGCGGCGGCAACTTCCGCGTGCGCGCCGAGGCTGCCACGGGCGACCTATGGAATCCGGATCCCGCGTGCTACCTCACGGACGAGGAGATCGGCTTGGGCGAGCTCGC
>JANYJF010000026.1 GCA_025361885.1 Coriobacteriia bacterium | reverse complement strand
GCGAGATGAAGCGCAGGCTGTTCACATCGATGGCAGTGCTGGTACTGCTGGCAGCCGTACTTGCCTCTCCCGCAGCGGCGGCAGCACCAGCCGGATCCGGACGGGTCGACGTAAGCGTCGTTCCGCGGTCCAAGGTCGTCTACTCAGTGGTCGACCAGGGTCACATCGATCTGCGCGCGAACACCCCCTGGAGACTCACCCTTCTTGCGGACTCGGGTGTCACGACGATCGAGGGCGGGAACACCGGCGGTGTCGCACGACGAATCACGCTGCCGGTCGGCACGCGCACCTGGTGGGTCGAGATCGACTCGAACCGCAAGTGACCTGAGCGCGGACTTCAGGGAGAGATGCAGCAGGAGCCGCCACATGTGGCGGCTCCTGCTGCATACCGGCTCGCATGCGGGCCGTATCGGCCTGTGAGGACCACCGGACCTACTCGTCAGGCTCGCCATCTCCGGCGCGAGGACGTGCCGGCGGCAGGCCCTCGGGCTCCTCGTATTCATCTCCGTAGTCGCCCCGGTCTTCCCGGCCGGCGGCTCGTGACGCGCGGCCGCGAGTCCCACGCACCCGGGAATCGGTCCCGCGGGCTCGATCGCGCCTGTCGATCCGGCGTTCGGCCGACCTGACCGCCGCGCGCCAAGACAGCCACAGGAGAAGCGCGCCGACGAGAGCGACCAGCACCACGGCCAGCCACAGTGGTACGACCCAGATCGTGCGGTCTTTGATCACGGTCTTCGTTCCCGTGGACGCGCCGGAGCCGTCGGAGTACACGGTCGTCAACCGGACCGTATACTGCCCGAGCGAGGCGTCGCGAAGCGACAGGTTCCCCGAGCGCTCAGCGAGCGACTTCGCGTACACGACGGTGCCTGTGACGACGTCGCTCTTGACTCGCTCGTTCTCGCTGCCGTCCAGCACCGACAGCGTCGATGTCACGCGCTCGTCGATATTGCCGTCGTTGCGGACGGTGAACTGCCAAGGAAGGCCCTCGCCGATGACGAGCTGCCGGACCGTGAACGGCCGGACGTCCATCGCTTCGTTGACGGCGCCTTGGACCCGGATGCGCAGGTGGCTGCCCAGACGGCCCTGCACCGAGGTCGCGACCCCGCTTGTAGCGGAGCCCGTGTCGATCATCTCGAAGAACAGGTACACCTGATGGTCGCCGGGAGAGACGCCTGCGGGCACGTCGAACGAGAACTTGACCGGCACCTTCTCCTTGGGCTTCAGATCGAGATACGGGACGTTGCCGATCGATTTCGTGTCTTTGGGCAGGTGCACCTGGCACCAGCTCGCCGGGCTCGTCAGGAAGTCGGCCGAGTCGCGGTTGGGCGTCTGGAACGTCACCTTGCCTGTGGCGTCGACCTTCTGGTTCGAGAAGTAGACCAGCACACGGATCGGCTCGGTACCGTCGTTGAGGACGAACATGTCGCCGTTGCCGCTCCCGCCGGGCGCCACGTTGAAGTCGAACGACGGCGAGGACAGCCCGAGCGTGCGGATCGCATACGCCGGCGCCGCGATGCCGAGCAGACCCACGCAGAGTGTGGCCGCCAAGGCGACCGCCAGGATGCGGCGGAGGCGGGCGACTTCGAACAGCCGGCCCACTAGATCCCCACCGACTCTCTGAACGACTTGACCTCGCGACGCGCCACCGGGATGTGGGTCTCATCGCGGTCGGTCGCCACCACCACGTAGCCGCCGTCCATCCGCAGGATCTCCTTGATGCAGTTCAGATTGATGATGTAGCTGCGGTGGATGCGATGGAACGACTCGCGCGCGAGCTTCTTCTCGAGCTCGCCGAGCGTGAGGTCCACCAGATACTGGTTCTCATACGTGTGGACGTACGTGGACTTATTCTTGGCGGAGACGTAGATGATGTCGTCGATCGACAGCAGAACGGTCCGGCCGCCCTTGCGCACAGCGAGCTTCCGGAACTCGCCGTCCGGGCCGGCCAGTCCTTCACCGGTGCGGATGCGCGTCTTGACCAGGCTTCGCACCCGGGCCGAAAGCTCCAGGATGTTGAACGGCTTGGTCACGTACTGCTGGACTCCCTGCTTGAACGCGAGGATCTTCGCGAGGTCCTGCGTCTTGGCCGTCAGCATGATCACGGGGATGTCGGCGGTCACGGGGTTGTTGCGGATCTCCATGAGCGCCATCCAGCCGTCGACCTTCGGCATCATGATGTCGAGGAGGATGACGTCGACCGGCTCGCGTCCAAGCACGTCGAGCGCCTCAGCGCCGTCTCCCGCCGACAGCACGTGCATACCGTCGGTCTCGAGACCCAGCCGGATCATGTCCACGATCGAAGGATCGTCATCGACAACGAGCACGTTGATGGGGTCCATCCAAGGTCCTCCCTCGTCACCGCTCACGCTGGGGGTGGCCACCGTTCGTCGCGCGGGTGGCCGCCATTCGGGCCGGATTATACCGCAATCCGACGAACGGCAAGCCGCGTAGCGCGCGCTTGTGAGCGTCCATCACCCTCAGACCGCTGTCCGTCCCCCGCTAGTCAGCCAGGGACCCTCAGCCAACGGTCCATCGCCGCTGCCGCGCGCTTGCCGGCCCCCATCGCGAGGATGACCGTCGCCGCACCGGTCACTATGTCGCCGCCCGCCCACACACCGGAGATCGAGGTCGCGCCATCTTCGTCCGCCACGATGTAGCCCCGCGCGGTGAGTCCGAGGTCCGGTGTGGTGGCCGACAGCAGCGGATTCGCCCTCGTGCCCACCGCCATGATCACGGTGTCGCAGTCGATCACGAAGTCCGAGTCCAGAACGCACACCGGCGCCCGCCTGCCCGAGACGTCCGGCTCTCCAAGCTCCATGCGGGTGGCGGTCATGCCCGTCACGAACCCCTCGTGACCGACGATCTGGGACGGCGAGCACAGCATCTTGAACTGCACGCCCTCCTCGCGGGCATGGTGCGTCTCCTCGCGGCGGGCCGGCATCTCGTCTTCGGTGCGCCGATACACGAGGAAGACCTCGTCGGCGCCGAGCCGCAGCGCGGTGCGCGCCGAGTCCATGGCCACGTTCCCGCCGCCGACGACAGCCACCTTGCGCCCTCGCCACACCGGCGTGTCGTGGTGCGGGAAGTCGTATGCCTTCATCAGGTTGACTCGGGTAAGGAACTCGTTGGCCGAATACACACCGTTGAGGTTCTCGCCGGGGATGTTCATGAAAGTGGGCAGCCCCGCCCCGTTGCCGATGAACACGGCGTCGAAGCCGAGCTCCTCGCGCAGGTCCGCCAGGGTGTAGGTGGCGCCGATCACGGTGTCCGTGACGATCTCGACGCCCATCTCGCGCAGCATGTCGACCTCGGATGCGACGACTTGCTTGGGCAGCCGGAATTCCGGGATGCCGTAGACGAGCACGCCGCCCGGCTCGTGGAGCGACTCGAAGACCGTCACCGCGTGGCCGAGGCGAGACAGCTCTCCGGCACACGCCAGGCCCGACGGTCCGGAGCCGACCACCGCGACCCGCTTGCCGCTCGGGGCCGCCACGTCGGGCTTGCAGCGAGAGTCGATGTCGCACGACAGGTCCGAGTCGCCGAGGTACCGCTCGAGCCGTCCGATCGCGATCGGCTCGCCCTTCTTCGCCAGTACGCAGGCGGCCTCGCATTGGGATTCCTGCGGACAGACACGGCCGCACACGGACGGCAATGCGTTTCGGGCCTTGAGGACCTCCACGCCACCTTTCGTATCGCCGTCGATGATCCGCCCGATGAACGACTTGATGTCGATGTTCACGGGACAACCGGCGATGCACGTCGGGTTGGCGCACTGCAGGCAGCGCATCGCCTCGGCGAGGGCCATGTCAGCGTCGTAGCCGACCGCGACCTCGTCGAAGGAGCGGGCGCGCTCGTGAGCATCCAACTCGGGCATGGGCGTCCGTGGGCCGTGGACGGGGCGATGGCGGGGTTTGTCCGCGGGAGGCGGGCCCGAGGCGGCAGCGGGCTCTACAGGTGGCATGAGCACCCCTTCGAGTACTCGGCATCCGCGCTGCGCTCGTCGTCCACGTAGACGCGCTGCCGACTCATCAACTCTTCGAAGTCGACGGCATGACCGTCGAAGTCGGGACCATCCACGCAGCCGAACTTGGTCTCACCGCCCACAGAGACCCGGCACGCGCCGCACATCCCCGTGCCGTCGACCATGATCGGGTTGAGGCTGACGGTGGTCGGGACCGCGAACTCTCGTGTGGTCGCGGCGCAGAACTTCATCATGATCGCCGGCCCGATAGCCATGGCATGGTCGAGGGCGCCAGCCTCGCACAGCTCCTTGAGCGGCGCGGTGACCAGGCCCTTGCGGCCGGCGCTGCCGTCGTCCGTGCAGACGATGAGTTCCTTGAGCGGCAGCGCCCGGAACTCGTCCTCCAAGATGAGCAGCTCGCTGTTGCGGGCGCCTAGGATCACCGTGACATCGTCGCCCGCCGCGCACATCGCGCGCGCGACCGGATACGCGACCGCGGCGCCCACGCCCCCGCCGACTACGGCGACGCGCCCGGAGCCGACTTCCGTCGGGCGGCCGAGCGGCCCGACCAGGTCGGCGAGCTCGTCGCCGACCTCGAGGTGCGTCAGCTTGTGCGTCGTGGCGCCGACGCGCATGAAGATGAAGCGGACCCAGCCCTCCTGTGCAGACCAGTCGGAGAATGTCAGCGGGATGCGCTCGCCGGTCTCGTCGACCCGAAGGATGAGGAACTGGCCGGCGCGTGCCTTGCGGGCGACGGCCGGCGCCTCGACGCCCATCTCGAAGACGGCGTCGGACAGCTGGCGCTTGTGGATGATGCGGAACATACGGGCCTGCTTCCATCGGGACACGCGCCGTGGCCGGTTCTCAGCGGCGCGGCGCAGACAAGTATAGCGAGGAGCGGGCCGGGGCGCGGGCGCTCCTCGGGGACTGCAATGCGAAGGGGCAGGCGCCCTGTCGGGCGCCTGCCCCTTCGCATTGAACGTGCTGACGGCCAGACGAGTCTTACACCTGGTCGATGAGATTCTTCACGAAGCCGTACACCACGGGCACCGCTACTTCCCCGCCCTTGTATGCCTTGAGGCCCATGAGAATCCGATAGATGATATCTGCCAGACCTACGAGCAGTAGTAGCGGAATGAGGATGAGCGTCGCGCCCAAGACAGCGTATATAACCCAGAGGACGACCTCGTAGGCAGCTGCTTGGATGACGTGCGACCGTACGAACTTGTCGTTCTTATAGTCATCGAGGAAGATCGCGATCAAGCCCCAAGGTGCGAATAGCCAGCCCAGCAAGGCGATCAACTTGCTGTTCTCGCTCGCGTAGCCTCCTGACATCGCAGGTGCCGGCGGGACGGGCGGTGCGGAACCCATATCACTCATCGCAAACTCCTCCCATTGTTCGTGCATACACTGGTCACGCGTCGAACAACCTCATTTGCGATTATCCCCATACAGTTGCTACCATGACGAACGTATACCACTTCCGGCAGCATCGTAGCTACCATCACACCAGCGCACCGGAGATGAACCGCAAGATGCACCGCATCCGCGCCTACCCCCGTGTCATCGCCGCGCTCCTCGCGCTGTGCTTGATGATGCCCGCAACGGCGCTCGCGTCCACCAGCTCGGACCTCGCGGCTCATCAGGCTGCAGCCGACGCCGCCCGCCGCGGAGCCGCAGCCGAGCAGGCCAAGGCCAACGACCTGGCGCAGCAGACCGCTTCACTCGACCAGCAGATCAAGGTCATCGAGGCGGAGGTCGGGACGCTCCAGGGGCAGATAGGCACCGCGACGGATCGGCGCACGAAGCTCGAGTCGGAACTCGATCTGCTGCGCGGAGACATCGCCGAGAAGCAAGCAGCAACCACGCGGGTCAAGGCGGAGTACGACCACCAGAATTCCCTGCTCAACGCCCGCGCCGACGCGACGTACCGCGCCGGCGACTGGTTCTACCTGCAGGTCCTTTTGGACTCCACCGACTTCCAGGACCTCATCACGCGCACCTCGCTCGTGTCGCGGATCTTCGACGCCGACCGCGGCGTGGCCGATGAGTTGGCCGGCACGCGCGTGACTCTGGAGCAGAACACCATCACGCTGAATCGCTCGCTCGACGAGGTCTCCGCCAAGCGCGCGGAGGCGCAAGCCGAGGAGTCGAAGCTCGAGCGCCTCCACTCCGACCAAGCATCCAAGCTGTCTGCCCAGGAGGTCGTCAAGACCCAGAAGTCCGCGCTGCTGTCGGAGACGAAGCAGAACGTCGCCCGCCTGACGGCCATCGCCACCGCCGAGGAGCAGGAGTCCGCGCGCATCGCGGCACTGCTCAAGGGCGGCGGATCGTCGAAGGGCACGGGCCGCTATCCTGGCTCGATGGCGTGGCCGACACCCGGCTACACGCGCATCACGTCGCCGTTCGGCTGGCGAATGCACCCCGTGCTGCATGTGAACAAGTTCCACAGCGGAGTGGACATCGGCGCGCCCAGCGGTGCCACCATAGTGGCGGCCGGCGACGGCACCGTGATCTCCGCGGGATACAACGGCGGGTACGGCAACATGACGATGATCGACCACGGCAACGGTCTCGTGAGCGTCTACGGACACCAGAGCCGGATCTCGGTCGGCAAGGGGCAGCACGTCAGCAAAGGGCAGACGATCGGCGCAGTGGGCTCCACGGGGATGTCGACCGGCCCGCATCTGCACTTCGAGATCCGCGTCAACGGCGAGCCGCGCGACCCGCTCGGTGGCTACATCTAGCAGGCTGCGTCGCGGGGTGCGGGCATCGCCGCGCCGGCCTCAGTCCGCGTTGTACTCGCGCATCGCGATGTCCACGCCGTTCTCCAGCAGGGTCATCACACACTGGGCGGCAGTCGGTATCGACGCCGCCAGCCGATCCGACGCATCACCCTTCAGCGGCTGCAGAACGTAGTCGGCGGCGTCCATGCGACCAGGAGGCCGGCCGATGCCGATGCGCACGCGCAGGTAGTCGCCACCTCCGAGTTGCTCGGATAGGGAGCGCAGCCCGTTGTGACCGCCGTGGCCGCCACCCTTCTTGGCGCGGACGGAACCCTCGGGAAGGTCCAAGTCGTCGTGGACGATCACGACCTCGTCGACCGGCACCTTGTAGGTGTCGGCGAGCTTGCGGACCGACTTGCCGGAGATGTTCATGAACGTCTGCGGCTTGACCAGGATGAGCTCCTCATCGCCGAGGCGCACGTGAGACACCTTCGCGCCGCCTTCGTCTTTCCAGTAGGCGGCGCGAAGCGTGTGTGCGAGCAAGTCGATCGTCATGAACCCCGCGTTGTGACGCGTGTTCTCGTATTCCGACCCGGGGTTGCCCAGGCCGACGACCAGGCGCGTCACGATGAGGTTCTACTCCCCTTCGCCGGGCTCGGCTGCGCCGATGACCTGGGGCTCCACGGCCTCGCCGATGACCTCTTCCTCGACAGCCTTCGTCGGCGGGATCACGGAACAGATGATCTCGTCTTCGGGCGACGTGATGATGACACCCTTGGGGGCCACGAGGTCGGAGACGTGCAGGCTGTCGCCCACTTCAAGGGCCGCGACGTCGATCTCGAGGGCATCCGGCATGTCGCCGGGAAGCGAGTCCACCTGGACCTCACGCATGTTGTGGGTGAGCACCCCGCCCGTCTTGACCCCTGCGGCATCCCCGATGAAGTGGATCGGCACCACGGTGGAGATGTGCTTCTTCATCGAGACGGCCCACAGGTCGAGGTGCATGACCGCACCCTTGAGCGGGTCGCGCTGGACATCTTTGATGATGGTGTGGACCGGCTTGGCGTCGTCGATCGACAACTCGATGAGGCTGGATGCGGCCCCGTGCAGAAGGAGCATGTCGACTTGGTGCTTGTCGAGCGAGACGGAGACCGGCGTGTGGCCCACGCCGTAGACGACCGCGGGAAGCTGGCCTTTGGGGGCGAGCCGGCGATTGGCCTTGCCTATGATGTCGCGAGTGGTTGCGGTCAGTTGGATGTTCTCGGTCATGGAATGCTCCTTGTGATCTGTTTGCCGCGAGCGGCGGGATTCGGCTAGAGCTGGAAGTCCGGGTCGAAGAGCTCCGAGACGGACTCGTCCTCGAACACGTTCTGGATGGCGTGGGCGAACAGCGGTGCCACGGACAGGACGCGGATCTTGCTTCCGCGCTTCTCCTCAGGCACCGGTAGTGTGTTGGTGACGACGACCTCCGCCGCCGGTGAGCCTTCGATGCGCTCATAGGCGGGAGGAGAGAAGATACCGTGCGTCGCGGCCACGTGGACCGAGGTCGCGCCTGCGTTCATCAGCGCCTTCGATCCCTCGGTTATCGAGCCGGCCGTGTCGATCATGTCATCGAACACGATGCAGTTGCGGCCCGACACGTCACCGATCACGTGCGTTATCTCGGCCACGTTGTGGGCCGGACGACCCTTGTGCATGATCGCCAGAGAGGCGCCGAGCATGTCGGCGAACTTCTTCGCGGCCTTCACGCGGCCGACGTCGGGCGAGACGATCGTGAGGTCGGGAAGATTAAGCGACTCGAAGTAGTCGGCGATGACGGGCAGCGCCGTCATGTGGTTCACGGGCAGGTTGAAGAACCCCTGGATCTGGCCCTGGTGCAGGTCCATCGCGATGACGCGGTCCGCGCCGGCGGTGGTGATCAGGTCCGCCACCAGCTTGGCGGTGATAGGCTCGCGGGCCGCGGACTTCTTGTCCTGTCGCGCGTACGCGTAATGGCTGATGACAGCGGTGATGGAGCGCGCCGACGCCCGCTTGGCCGCATCTATCATGATGAGCAGCTCCATGAGCGCCGCGTTCACCGGCGTGCACATGGATGAGACGATGAAGACGTCGGCTCCGCGGACGCTCTCCAAGTAGCGAACATAGATCTCACCGTTCGCGAACCGGCGGATCTTGATGTTCCCCAGCTCGATGCCGAGGTGCTTGACGATACCGTCGGCCAGCTCCTGGTTCTGAGTACCCGCGAATACCATCATGCGCCTGCTGATTTCACCCATGGGCCTGTGCTCGCTCCTTCGCCTATCGCTCGCCCTCGGCGGCGGCGCCGCGCTTGCGGGCCACCCAACCTTCCACCACGCGCATATCCGACCGCTCGATACCGAGCGCACCGGGAGGCACGTCCTTCGTGATGGCGCTGGACGCGCCGGTCACCGCGCCGGCGCCTATCGTCACCGGCGCCACGAGCATCGTGTCCGAACCCACGAACGCGCCGTCACCGATCACCGTCCGGTGCTTGTCCACGCCGTCGTAGTTACATGTGATCGTGCCGGCGCCGATGTTCACGTCGCGTCCGATGCTCGCATCTCCGATGTACGACAGGTGCGGCACCTTGGAACCTTCCCCAACCGTCGAGTTCTTGACCTCGACGAAAGCGCCCGTCTTGGCACGCGGCTCGAGCACGGTGCCCGGGCGCAGAAAGCCCATCGGACCGACCGTGGCACCGGGACCCACGCGAACGTCCCGCAGCACGGACGAGTCGATGACCGCGCCCTCGCCCACCCGTGAGTCGAACACTCGCGAGGAAGGACCGACCACTGTGCCGTCGCCGACCGAGGTGTCACCATACAGGAACGTCATCGGCTCCAGGACCACATCGCGCCCCAACGTGACAGTCGGCGCCACCCACACGAGTCCCGGGTCGGTCATCGTAACACCCGCGAGCATGTGGGCCTCGTTGATCCTGTGCTGCAGCCCACGGGAAGCGACCGCCAGATGAACGCGAGTGTTGACGCCCAAGGTCTCTTCGGGGTGGTCGGTCTCGACCACGACCACGTCGAGACCCTCTGCGCGGAGCACGCCGATGATGTCGGTAAGGTAGTACTCACCTTGGGCGTTGTGGTCCGACAGCCGGTGCAGATGCGCGAACAGAGGAGCGGCGTCGAAGCAGTAGGTGCCGGTGTTGACCTCGTCGATGGAGTCCTGGCCTTCCGCGAGGTCCTTCTGCTCGACGATACCGACCAGCTCCTCCGCCTCGTCGCGAAGTATCCGCCCGTAGCCGAACGGGTCCTCCATGCGGGCGGTCAGCAGGCTCGCGGCGGCACCGGAGCTCTCGCGCGCTTCCACGAGACCGGCGATGGTGGCCGGTCGCATGAGCGGAGTGTCACCGGACAGGACGACGAGCGAGCCGTCGAAGCCCGCGAACGCCGCCTCGGCGCACTTGACCGCGTGACCGGTGCCGAGCTGCCGCTGCTGCCGCACGCAGGTCTCGCCCGGCAGCAGCTCCTCGACGATCTCGGCGTGATGGCCGGTGACCACGACGATCGGGTCGCATCCGGCCTGCCGGGCCGCCGTGACGACGAGCGACACCATCGGCTCGCCCAAGATGCGGTGGGCGACCTTGGGAAGGCTGGACTTCATTCGGGTGCCCTCGCCCGCAGCGAGGATGAGGGCGGCGGCCATCTGGCTCCTTAGGGCATCTTCGGCTGTCCGCTCTCGCGGTCGCCGACTTTTCGTGGCGTGGCTGGGGCGGCAGGATTCGAACCTGCGGATGGAGGATCCAAAGTCCTCTGCCTTACCGCTTGGCTACGCCCCAAAGGCTTGGGCCAGTGTACCAAAAAGGGCATGCGAGGGATGCGCCGACGATGGGCGGGGCTTGAAGTGCGACGACCCGGGGCGGGTCAGTCCGCGAACTGCTCCGTGGGAGCTTCGGCCGCAGCGGCGGCGAACGCCTCTAGTCCACCGTCCAGCGCGAACTGGTCCAGGACCGCCGCCTGGATCTTGTTGCGCGCGTCCGTGTTGATCGGATGGCAGATGTCGCGGAACTCCCCGTTGGGGAGCTTGCGCGATGGCATCGCGACGAACAGACCCTTGTCCCCGTTCACGACCCGCAGATCGTGGACGACGAACTGGTCGTCGATGACGACGCTCGCGATCGCACAGACCTTGTTCATCGCGACAGGGCGCAGCGTGACCTTTGTGATATCCATGTATCCCCCAAGCGCGACCGTGCTGGGTGCCGCCCCTTTGGCATGCGCCCGGCCTATTGACATCAGGATTCGACGCCAGCGCTCCGACTCCTGCATGCCCCGGAGTCACGACGTCTAAGCGCGCGAGGCGAGCATCCGCTCCACGAGCACCACGTCCGCGGGCTTGTCGACATCGACCGCGAGCGAAGCCTGATTCAAGATGATCGCTGCGCCGGTCCCGCCGAGCAGCTCCTCGAGCCTGCGCTCGATGTCCGCCGGCTCGAGCTGACCGAGAGCGAACTTGACCGCGAACCGCAGGCCTGCGACGCGGACCGTCGACAGCGCGTTCTTCCGGTTGTCGAACAGGCGCTGCCCGAGGTCTCGGTTCGCGGGGACCAGGAGCGGATTCATCAGCATCATGTTGCCGCCCGTGAACTCCCCGGACTTGAGGCGGAAGTACGTCCGGACGCTGCCCGGGAACTGCCGCTCCATCTCACTCTTGGGGATGAGCGGGTAGGTGATGTCCGCACCCTTCTCGAGCGAGGCGGTCACGAACTCGTCTATCGCGGCGCCGGTGAGCATCGGGAGGTCGCCGGTGGTGATGAGCACCGGACGGTCGGCACGGAACGATGCCACACCGGCCAGGACGTTGTCCATGAACGAGCGGTCGGAAACGACGAGCTTCGCCGCCTTGTCGACCCAGTCGCCGAGTCCTTCCGCGGTCGGCATCACCACCGCGATCTCGTTGATCATGGTGGCATCGTGGAACGCGTCGAGGACCCACTCGACGAGCGGGCGACCGTGTATGGGCGCGAGGCCCTTGAACCGGCAGGACGGGTCGATGACCTCGCCCTCTCCTCCCGCCAAGATGACTGCGTCGACCTTCACCCGTGCCTCCACCTCTTCAGCGTCACGAAACCTGTCGGGCGTGTCCGCCCTCGTCTTCGGCCGTTCGGCACGCTTCGGCCCACCAACCGCGGTCCCGAGCATCCCCGGCGACCGCCTCGGCGACCGCCTCCGTCTCGCAGATAGCGAAGACCGTCGAGCCGCTGCCGGCCATCTCGCAGCCGCGGACTCCGGGGCGGGCCCCGAGCCATGCTAGCGCTTCACCTATGGCGGGCACCAGCCCGACCGACGCCGTGGTCAGGTCGTTGTGGAGGTTGGCGGCGATCGCCGCCGGGTCGCCCGCCTCGATGGCTGCGATGAGCGCGTCGGGACTGCGACGCTCGACTTCGGAAAGCGCGTCGAACGCCGCGTAGGCGCTTGCCGTGGGGACAGGGGTGCCTGGATTGACGAGGACGACATGAAGCTCCGGGAGCTTCATCCGACGGGCGGGCACATCGCCCCGGCCCTCGAACAGCGCGCAGCCGCCTCGCAGCAGGAACGGCACGTCGGAGCCGATGGTGGCGGCAACGTCGTGGATCTCCGGATCGTAAGGGCGCAGTCCCCATCGGACGGCGAGAGAACGAAGGACCGCTGCCGCGTCCGCGCTGCCTCCGCCGAGACCGGCGGCCGCCGGGATGCGCTTCTCGATCATCACCCGCACGCGCGGCATCCGTCCAACGGCCAAGCCGAGCACCTCCGCGGCGCGGTACGCGAGGTTCGAGGACTCGGCGATGTCCAGTTCGGGGACCGTGTCGACACGCAGCGTGCGTGAGTCTTCTACGAAGACGACGTCGGCCAGATCGAGCGTCACGAGCACCGTGGTCACGTCGTGGTAGCCGTCGGGACGACACGGGCCGACGCCGAGGTGCAGATTGATCTTCGCCAGCGCGTGGCCGACGTCATGGCTGGATGGGTCCACTGCCGGGTGAGCCTTCCCGAAACGAATCGGGCGCGGCACCCGCATTCACAGGTCCGCGCCCGGTGTCACTTCATCTGTGGATCACGTGCTAGTTGAGCCAGGGAAAGACACTCTCACCGCTCTCGCAGTGGGTGAGCTCCACCGTCCCCGTCAGGATGTCGACGTAACTGTAGGACACCCGGGCAGTCCGCTCACGCTTCTCGTCCACCTTCACCACGAACAGGCTCGGGTGAGTCTCTTCAAGGGTACCCTCGCGCTCTACGATCTTGGAGCGGCCCATGTTCGCCTTCAGCCGCATGCGAGTTCCCATGAGTGCCTGCAGGTCGCTCCGTATGCGACCCACGACCTCGGTCTGCCTGATCACATCCATGAACCGCCTCCTCTGACCTGCGGGATTATACGCCGCGAGCAGCACAAACTCAAGGCTGAGGGCTGTTCGGGTGGGTCCGAGCGCTCCCCCGGACGCCCGGCGGCGCACATCTCACCCCAGCGCGGTCGCCAGAGCGACGAACTCGTCGGGGGTCAGCGTCTCGGCACGCCGGCGCCCGTCGGTCCCGGTGGCCTTCAGCGCGGCGTCTATCCGGGCGGAACCCAGGCCCGAGGCGGCGATCAGCGAGTTGCGCAGGGTCTTGCGCCTCTGCGCGAACGCGGCCTCGGCGAGTCGTGCGGTCGCGGCCAACAGCGCCGGTGGCTCCTCGCGATCGACCCGCTCGAGCCGCAGGACCGCCGAATCGACTCGCGGAGGAGGCATGAAGCACGTGCGCGGGACAGCGAAGCGGCCCGCAGGCCGTGCAAGCATGCGCAGCTTCACCGTGTATGCGCCGTAGTCCTTGCCACCCGGCGAGGCTGCCATGCGGTCCGCGACCTCAGACTGGACCATCACGGTAGCGCTGCGAAGGCTGGGCAGCTCCTCGAAGAAGCGGAGGACCACCGTGGCAGCCACGCCGTAGGGCAGGTTCGCCACCAGCGCAGTCGGCGGACCGATCGCGGTCTCCAGGTCGGAGGTGCGCACAGTGACCGCGTCAGCTTCGACGACCCGCAGGGAGGGGCACGACGCCATCACCTCGCCCAGGGCGGGCAGGAGGTCCCGATCTCGCTCGACAGCCGTCACAGCGCCTGAGGCGCCGCACAGGGCCGCAGTCAGAGTGCCGATGCCCGGGCCGATCTCCAGCACCGGCGTTGCGTCGTCGAGCGCCGCCAGCGCGAGGATGCGTCCGACGATGTTGTCGTCGATCAGGAAGTGCTGCCCCAGGGACTTCTTGAGTGCGAGCCCGTGGCGTTCGAGGACGGCGCGGGTCGCTGAAGGATTGGCGAGGGGCGAGTTCGGCATCAGGTGGGGTGATCCCGGAGTGGGGCGGCGGCGCGGGGCCGCTACCTGCCGAGGATGTGGTACTGGACGGTGCCGACGCCGCTGAAGCCGAGGGCCGAGCACACGCCCGGCGCGAAGTCCCACTCGCGACCGGAGATGTAGGGGCCGCGGTCCATGACCGTCGCCACGCAGGTGCGCCCCCTGTACAGGAATGCCACCTTGGTGCCGAAAGGCAGGGACTTGTGCGCGACGGTCAGGCCGTCACGAGTGAGCATCCCGCCTCCGGCCAGATGCTCGCTGACGAGCCGGCCGTTCTCGATACCGTAGGTGCTGGCCTTGGCGCTCAGCCATGCGCCTGGCGAGAACGAGACGGGGCGGAGGACCGGTGGCACGATGACCGGCGGAGCCGGCATCCTGCTGCCAACGACCACGATCTCATCGACAGGCTGCTGCACGACCTGCTCGACCTTGAGCGTCCGCGTGCCTTCAAGGCCTCCGGTGACGGCCACCTGGTAGACGCGAAGCATGCGGCCCTGCACGCCGGCCTGGAGCACCTTGCGGGCGCCCGTCACCAGACTCACATCGGAGTTGATGACGGTGTTGAAGCCGACCGGGGCCTCTTCCTGCACGACGCGCACGAACACGTCGGTGGCCACGATCTCCATGCCCGGCCTGAGCCTGACTTCGACACCGGGAGCCACGTTCATCCCCACGGTTGGATCGAGGCCGATCGCCACAAGAGCATCGGCGACAGTCCGTCCCACGACATTGACCGTACGGGTCTCGGATGCGGTACGCACCGTCACGGAGACGGCATGGCGCACGACTATCACGGTTTCGTCGGAAAGGCGAGCGGAGGGAGCCGGCGTCACGAGGTCGTCGTCATCGTACGCGACGCGAGCCTCGTGGAGGACTCCAGCTACATCGATGGACTGCGTGTCCAGAACGGAGCGCTTGCCGTCGACGATTATGGTGGCGTTCTTCTTGGCCCAAACGAATCCGGTGATGCTCGACGATATGAGCAGGAGTACGACTGAGGCTACGATGAAGTGATGGATACGGAGACGTGCCGGGCCACCCGGCACTATCAACATTGACCCCCGAACGTTCACATCTCGGTTACAGGACGGGAACAGATTCTACCGGACTTGGAGGGGCTCCACAAATCCGCAGGTCGCCACGAATGGTCCGGCGACCGCCCGGACAGGACGCCGCGAACTCCTCCCGCGACCGCCCTCAGCGCGTCGATCCGAGTATCCCGGCACCCGCCTCGCGGGCCTTGGCGATGGCATCCGGATGCCGACCGAGCTCGCTCGGAGAGTCCACGCCTTCCACCACGACCTCGAAGGTCTTTCGCACCTCCAGCACAGCGAAGACGGACTTCGTCGTGGCGGCGGCGCACTCCCAGCCGTACGGGTCGCCACCGCCGCGGACCACGAGGATCCCGCCCGGCCGGCGCTTCGGCGCCGCCGGCTCGTTGAGGACGTGTCGTCGGGCCCAGTAGGGCTGGCACCGGTCGTAGAGCGCCTTGAGTCCCGCCGGGACCGTCGCGAAGAACACAGGCGTGGACACCACAATCGCGGCGGCCTCGTCGAGCAGCGGGTAGATCTCGCGCATCCTGTCGCGGATCACGCACTCGCCGGTGAGCGAGCATGCATTGCAGCCGCGACACGGCTCGATCCCATAGTCGGCGACGACGAGCTTGTGGACCCCTGCCCCGGCCTCTTTGGCGCCCGCGAGACACGCGTCCAGGAGCTGCTCGCTGTTGCCGTGGCGGCGGGGACTGCCCGCTATCCCCAGAACGAACGGAGGCGCGGCAACCACGTCGCTATCCCCTGTCCCGGCCGAAGACACGGCGGGCGTTGGCCATGACGGCCTCGGCGACCTCGGCGGGGCTGGTCAGCTTGATCTCCGCGATCTTCTCGATGGTCAAGGTCACCCAGGCGGGCTCATTGGGACGGCCCCGATACGGCGCCGGCGCCATGAACGGCGAGTCGGTCTCAGCCAGGAGGTTCTCCAGCGGCACGGCGGCAACGGCTTCCCTGATGGCGTCCGCCTTGGCGAAGGTCACGGGTCCCGCGAACGAGATGTCGCAGCCCAGCTCGAGGAACAGCTCGGCGGTCTTGGGTCCTTCGGTGAAGCAGTGGATGACGCAGCCAGCCTCCGGGATGCCCTGGTTGCGCAGGATCGCGAGACCTTCCTCGTGCGCCTCGCGGAGATGGACCGCCACGGGGAGGTCCAGGATGCGCGCGGTCTCGAGCTGCGCCTCGAAAGCCCGGCGCTGGTGGTCGCGCGGCGAGTGATCGTAGTGGAAGTCAAGGCCTATCTCGCCGATGCCGCCGACCCGCGGGTCCTTCGCCAGCGTCAGGAGCGTCTGCTGGACATCGGTGGTAAAGCCCTTGGCATTGTGCGGGTGGATCCCCACGATGATGCGAACGCTGGGCGGCGCGACCTGCGGAAGGTCCCACTCCTCGAACCGGCGCTCGCATTCGCTGAGCCATACCGGCAGCTCGTCGAAGGTGCCGAGTGGCGCCTCCGTGACATCGGCGACGGTGACCACGAACATGACCCCGGCCACGGCCGCGCGCTCAAGAGCGCCCGCCGGGTCGTCCAACATGTCGAGGTGGGCGTGCGTATCCGCCGTCGGCGACCCCAGAACCGGCAGATCGAACGGCTTGTCGTGTGCCATGAGCGGTACCTCCCCCTGCAGCGTGCCCGTGCGATCCTCGCTACTCCTCCACTATTCGCTGAAAGAGCGCGTCTCCCTTCGTCACCTGCGAACCTGGCGCCAGTCCGCCCCACCCCGCCGCAGCCGCCAGGTCGGTCACTTCGCGCACGTCGGCACTCACGCCAAGACGGCGCCACACGTCAGCCGAGGTGTTCGGCATGACCGGCGAGATGAAGAGCGCGGAGATGCGGACGGCCTCGAGCGCGTTGTACAGAACGGCATCGAGCCTCGGTCGGGTCTCCTCCGACTTCGCGAGGCCCCACGGAGCCGAGTCCTCGATGTAGCGGTTGACGCGCTTCACGAGCGACCACGCGCCCTCAAGGGCGGAGACGTAGTCCAACCGCGACATGGCCGCCTCGTACGCCGCGGGCAGGCCCTCGGCGATGGCGCGCACCTCGTCGTCATCGGACGTGGCGTCGGCGGCGTGCGGCCGTGCGGGGACGACGCCTTCGCAGTACTTCTCGGTCATGTTGAGCAGACGCGAGCACAGGTTGCCCCAGTCGTTGGCGAGGTCGCCGTTGTAGCGCTGGACCATCGACTCGATCGAGATGGAGCCGTCCGAACCGAACTGGACGTCGCGCAGGAAGTAGTAGCGGTAGGCGTCCACGCCGAACCGCTCCACCAGCGAGGCCGGGGTGATGGCGTTCCCCTTGGACTTCGACATCTTCTCGCCCTTGGTGAGCAGGAAGCCGTGGGCGAAGACCTGCTTCGGGACGGGCAGACCCGCGGCCATGAGCATCGCGGGCCAGATCACGCAGTGGAAACGGATGATGTCCTTGCCCACGAAGTGGACGTCGGCGGGCCAGAACCGCTCGAAGCGGGCGACATCGGCCGGATCGTCGGAGCCGTAACCGACGGCGGTCATGTAGTTGATGAGCGCGTCGAACCACACGTACATGACGTGCTCGGGGTCGAACGGCAGTGGGATGCCCCATGTGAACGTCGTGCGCGAGACGGACAGGTCGCGCAGCCCACCCTCGACGAAAGAGAGGACCTCGTTGCGGCGCGTGTCCGGCTGCACGAAGGTCGGGTTGTCGTGGTACAGCTCGAGCAGACGGTCTTGGAACGCCGAGAGCTTGAAGAACCAGTTGTCCTCGCGGATGAACTGGACGTCGCGCCCGCAGCCGGGACACGTGCCCTCGACCAGCTGTTCCTCGGTGTAGAAGGTCTCGTCGGGGACGCAGTACCAGCCCTCGTAGTGGCCCTGATAGATGTAGCCGTTGTCCTTCAGCGTCTGCATCAGCTTCTGGCTGGCGCGCTCGTGACGCGGCTCGGTGGTGCGGATGAAGTCGTCGTAGGTGATGTCGAGCATGTCCCACGCCTCTTGGAACTTCGGCGCGATCGAGTCGACCCACGCCTGCGGGGTCATTCCGTTCTCGTCGGCCGCCTGTGCGACCTTCTGGCCGTGCTCGTCGAGGCCGGTGAGGAAGAACACGTCGTGCCCGGTCATGCGACGGTATCGTGCGAGCGCATCAGCCGCGATAGTCGTATACGCTGTTCCGAGATGCGGCACGGAGTTCACGTAGTAGATCGGCGTGGTGATGTAGAACGGCGTCCGGTCCATGCGTTACAACACTCCAACGGTGGGCATTTATGGAAGTATGTGGCCGGGCGAAGTGTCCGGCTCGGCCCGTGTGCGTATCTTAGCAGGGTCGGAGCGAGGTTCGACTGAAAGGGCGGGGACTGTCATGAGCGACACGGGAATCGTCCGGCGAGTGGATGATCTGGGACGGATCGTCATCCCCATGGAGCTGCGACGATCGCTCGGGATCAAGGTCAAGGATCCCATGGCGATCTATGTAGAGGGTGACCGGATCATCTTGCAGAAGCATCGCGACGTGTGCGCGCTGTGCGGTGGCACGACCATCGCGGCCACAGTGAACGATCGCGCCGTGTGCGCCGACTGCGTCAGGGAGATCAAGAAGGCCTAGCCGCGCCTCCGCGCGTGACAAGGTCGTAGACCGTGTTCCTGGGCGCGCCGCTGCGGCGCGCCGTCTCCTTCACGGCGTCCCGCCGCGACAGCCCTTCGGCGAGAACGGATGCGTACACCTCCAAGATCGCGGCGTCATCGGATCCGATCGCCTGTGACGCGCCTGACTCGCCGGCCTGCGGCGGACCGATGACGAGAACGACCTCGCCTTTCAACTCTCGTCCGGCCACACTCGCGGCGAGCTCGCCGACCGGGGCACGCGCGACCTCCTCGAAGAACTTCGTGAGCTCCCGCGCCATGGCGGCGCGGCGATGCGGCATCACCTCGGCCACGGAAGCGAGTGTCGCGGCGGTGCGGCGGGGCGACTCGTAGAACAGGAGGGTGGCATCCAAGTCGGCGACCTTCTGCAGGGCCCGACGTCGGTCACCCGCCTTGCGGGGCAGGAAGCCGCCGAAGTAGAACGCGTGCGTCGGCAGACCCGATGCCACCAGAGCGGTGATCATGGCGGATGCTCCGGGCAGCACCTCGACCGGCACGCCAGCCTCGATGGCTGCGTCGACCAGGTGGGCACCCGGGTCGGAGACTCCGGGCATGCCCGCGTCCGAGACCAGCGCGACGACCGTACCGGCCACGATCCGCTCCACGAGCACGGGCGTGCGCGCCACGAGGTTCTTCGCGTGGTACGGCTCGAGCGGGGTATGGATGTCGTAGCGCGACAGGAGTTTGCGGGTCACACGGGTGTCCTCGGCCGCGATGACGTCGGCGTCGCGCAGGGCGTCCAGCACGCGCAGCGTCACGTCGCCGAGATTGCCGATCGGCGTCGCGCACACCATCAGACGCCCGCCCGAGGACGCTGAAGCGGGACCGGCCCCCAAGGGAGCCGGTCCCGGATCGCTTCGGACGTCGCCGTCCTTCTTCGCCCTAGAACTCAAAGGGGTTCTTCGATCCGCCGGGCGCGGGAGGCTCACCGGCGGGCGGAGTCCCGGCCCCGGCCGGAGGCGGAAAACCGCTCTCGTGCGCGGGGGGAGCGAGTGGCTCGGGCGCGACCTCTGGAGCCGGGGGCGCGGGAGGAGCGGGAGGAGCCGGCGGCGTCGGCGCGGGACCGCGGACCTCGATCGGAGGCGGCGGCGGGAAGCTGCTCGCGGCCGGCGGGAAGCCCACCAAGTCAGAATCGGACGACGGCGCGCCGCCCCATGCGGGCAGCTGGCTGGCCTTCTCCATGCCCTCCATGCGGCGGAAGAAGATGGTCCACGCGGCGGAGTGGAACGTGCCGGTCACCGCGCCGATAGCCAGGGCGAGCGCGAAGAACAGGATCCCGTACAGCCCGATACCGGCCGGCCCCAAGAACAGGAGCACGGCGCCGAGAAGGGCCGCCGGAACGAAGATGATCGCAGCGACTATCCCGATCCCGATCCCGACGGCGATCATGAGCAGGTACATCAGGAATGCCCCGCGCTTGCCCCACAGGTCGTGCCAGCCGGACCTGATCGACTCGACGGCCCGCTGGTCCTTCAGGACGATGTATCGCAGCGCGAGCTGGATCACGGGTCCGATGACCAGGGCGTAGGCGATCGCCGCGATGACGACGATGACCCGCAGGAAACACATGCCCCCCAGGGCGGAGGCCACGGCCGCCCCCGTCCCTGCCGAGGACCCACTTCGCGCGGCGCCGGCGACGTCGATCACCAGAGCGACGGCGGTGACGAGTCCGATGACCAGGGCCGGAAGACCCAGCAGCAGCTCCATCACGAACGTGCGTCCCCAGAAGTGGAATCCGCGGCTCCAGCCCTCCCCGGCACGGACCGAGCGACCGTCCTCGGCCTCATTGACGAGGTGGACCAAACCGCCTCGTGCCGCGATGCCGACGATCCAGAACACGATACCGATCACCACGAGGAACACCGTGGCGGCGACCAACAGCCCGAGATACGGCAGGACCTGGTCCCGCAGCTGCTGCAGGTTCTGGGCGCTGAACTGGTTGGAGCTGCCTGTGTTGAACCGGTTCGTGAAACTGCTGGTGTTCCCGCTTCCGCCGCTCGAGAACCCACCCGCGAACAGCCCGAACAGCCAGAGCACCTTGTACTTCCACGTCACGTTCCAAGCACGCTTGAGTACCCCGCCGTAGTCCATCGTCGCCCCTATCGCCTCACGCCCCGCCGAGGCAGGGCTACTCCACACGCACCAGCTCGTACTCACGTGTACCCAGACCGAGCGCCTCGGAGTGGCGCAGGACCGCGGTGCCGTCCACGCCGCTGATAGCGGCGAACTTCTCCGTGCCCGGCGTCATGCCTTCACCGCGCGAACCGGGAAGGCCGGTCGCACCGGTGACCATATCGAGGGCCGCTTGGTCGATCGCGACCGGATCGGTCGATGCCAGAACGCCTATGTCGGCTACCACAGGGGCGTCCGAGAAGCTCCAGCAGTCGCAATCCGGCGAGATGTTGGTGACGAAGGTCAGATACACGATCTTGCCGTCCTTGCCCGATACCGCGCCGGCGAAGTGCTCCGCGATCTTCTCCTGCAGCGCCGAAGCGTCGGTCCCCCACTGGATCCCGATGGCGCCATATGGGCAGGAGGCGACACACTCGCCACACCCGTAGCACAGCTCGTGATCGATGAGGGCCACCCGGTCGGGGCCGATGACGATCGCCTCGACGGGGCAGGAGCGCACACACCGGGCGCAGGCGGTGCACTTCTCGGCGAGCACATCGGGGTCGAAATCGGCATGCATCCGCTGCTTGGCAGAGCGGCAGCCCAAACCCATTCCCACGTTCTTGAGCGCGCCGCCGAACCCGGCCGCCTCGTGCCCCTTGAAGTGCGTGACCACGACCATCGCGTCCGCGTGGACCGCGGCCGAGCCGATCTTCACGCTTTCGAAGTGCTTCCCGCCGCTGATCGGCACGTCGCACGCCTCGCGGCCGTCGAGCCCATCGGCGATGACGATGGGCGCCTCCACCGTGGCGTACCCGAATCCGTTGTGGATCGCGCAGGCGATGTGGTCCACCGAGTTGCTGCGCTCGCCGCGGTAGAGCGTGTTGGCGTCGGTGAGGAACGGCCTGCCACCGTGCGCCTTGATCCGCGCGACGACCTCGCGCACGTACATCGGCTGGACGAAGCCCGTGTTGCCCTCTTCGCCGAAGTGGATCTTGACGGCGACGAAGTCTCCGTCCGCTATGGCGTCGCCCAGTCCGGCGCGCTCGAGCAAAGCGCCCGCACGCTTGGTCAGGGAGGTCTTCTTGACGGAACGCATGGGTGCGAAGTACACAGTCGAGCTCATCGGTGCATGCCCTCCCTGGAATCGTTCTCGTCGAACGCGAGAGCGGCGGCGCCCACCACGCCCGCATCGTTGCCGAGATCCGCCCTCACCACGCGCACGTCGCGACGGCCGGCGAGCGCATGCTCGCTGATGACCGCCGACGCGCGCTCGATCACGATCGGACACGACTCGCCGATACCTCCGCCCACCACTATCAGCTGGGGGTTGAGCATGTTGACGATCCCCACCAACGACTGGCCGAGGATGCCGCCTATCTCGCCCATGATGCGAAGCGCCTCGTCGTCGCCGCTGTTCGCGGCGTCGATCACGATCTCGGCGGAGATCCGGTCCAGGTCGTCGCCGGCCAGCCGCTTGATGGCGGCTCCTTTGAACGTCTCGGCCGCCGCACGACCTTCACGGATGATAGCGGGCCGCGCCACGTACGCCTCGAGGTGGCCCCGAGCGCCGCACGGGCACTCCAGCCCGTCGATCTCCACGAGCGTGTGGCCGAGCTCGCCCGCGAGGCCGCGATGACCGCGGAAGAGCTGGCCGCCCAAGAAGACGCCGCCGCCGACGCCGGTGCCCAGTGTGACCATGACGAAGTCCTTCGCGCCTTTGGCGGCACCGAAGCGCGATTCGCCGAGGGCTGCCGTGTGGCCATCGTTATCGATGGTCACGGCATGCTTGACCCGGGACATCACGAGCGAGCGCATGTCCACTCCCGCCAGGGGCAGGTTCGTGCAGAACTCCACGGTCTGCCGGAAGAAGTCGATCTGGGCCGGAAGACCGATGCCGATCCCCGCGATCTCCGAAGGGTGCACAGATGCCGAGACCTCTTCGACGGCGTCGATGATCGCGTCCACGACGCCGAACGGACCGCCCTTGGGCGTCAGCGTCTTCGATTCCTTGACGATGCGGCCCTTGCGCTCCACGAGAGCGGCGGCGATGCGGGTACCGCCCACGTCGAGACCCACCGCATACGACGTCCGCATGGCTTGTCCTCCCAAAGGTCGCGCGGCAGGCCTCGGCCCTGGCGCGAAACAACGCCGCGAATGCGCGGCTCAGTAGTCCCAGATGATGCCGCGGGACTTGATCAGACCCAACTCCCGCATCTTTTCCATCATATCGCTTTCGCTCACACCGAAGAGCCGGGCGAGGTAGCGATAATCATTGAACCACTTCCGCGCCTGAGCGATGACCATGCTGTCGGGAAGGACGAATTGCGCGGCCATGAGATCGGCCTCGCGATGCGGCTCCTGTGTCTCCCGCGGATAGACCGCGTGCGGGTCGCTGAGGCGCAACAGGATGTGCGAGAGCATGTGTGCGAGCGCGTTGCGCCGGATCTCCAAGGGGATCGCCGAGTTGACGATGATGACGGGCATCCCGTCCTCGGAAACGATGGCCCCACGGAACCACGTGGGGAAGGTGACCATCCGCACGGGCACGCCGAGCAGAGCGGCGACCTCATCGACAGAGATGGGAGGTTCCGTCATCCCGGCCTGTTTGAGGTGGTCGCCCACGATGGCGCGGTAGTACGCTTCAGTGTGAAGGCTCACGCAGGCCCTTCTACCTCCAAGAACGCCGGCACGGGCGCGGCTGGTCTCCCATCGTACGTCAGGTGTATCGGCAGACCGGGTATCCCTCTAGCACGCGAGTGGCCGGGAAAGCACTTCGATTGTAGCCGCGAACACTGAGCGAGGCCCACACTGATGCCGATAAACAGTGGGCGGTGTCACACTCTTGCGGGAGGGACCGGCGGATGATCGAACAGACCCAGGCACACGCTGAGGAGGTGCTCCGCACGCTCGCCGCCGCCGAGGCGGCGGTGCGGCTGTATCCTCCCACGAGCCAGCTGCCGCTCCAAGCGGTCCAGCGGTTCGTCGATTCCGCGGCCTCGGTCACCTCTGTCTCCGGCCACATACGCTGCCTCGTCGAACCGAAGGCGTTCAAGTTCACCGACGTTCTGATCGGCGAGAACAGCGCCTTGGTCTCCTCGCTTGCCGCGACCCTGTACGCCCACCAGGTCGGCCAACTGATCATCGCTCCGGACATCAAGCTGGATGAGGCGATGACGTTCGTGCGGTGCGTGGCGGCGGATCCCCGGGCCACCCGCGAAGAGGGCGGGTTGCGCTCAGTCATCGTCGGCGCCGGGGTCACGCACATCGCGGTCATCGAACTGACGCTGCGAGCCTCGAAGGAAGAGGGCATCGCGGGCATGGACCTGACGAGTGCTCCGCTGGAGGCTATCGGCCCGGAGATCGTGCGTGCGGCCGCCAAGTGGGCGCGCAGCGCCGCGGCCGGTGACGGCGTCGACGACGTGGGGCGGGCGATCGGCGGACTCGAGACGGCCACTCGCGACCTGGCCGCGTCACGTGTCGCAGAGGCGCTGATGCGGCTCGATGAAGCCACACGTGTCGCGGTGCTCACCGCCGCGTTCCGGGGTGACTCGGCCGGCAAGCAGATGGGTGGCGTGTTCGACGTCGTCGCGCACATGAACCCCGCCACGCTCGCGCGGCTGCTGACGCTCGTTGCCGCGCGAGACGATGCGAAGGTGTCCGGACTGCTGTCGCAGCTGCGGCTGCCCCCCGAAGCTGCCAGGGCGATCGCGCTGCTGTTGCGACCGTCAGCGGAGACGGACCCCCTGCGGGAGATCGCGACCGAGGAACCGGATGTGGACGCCATCGTCGAGGCTGTGGAGGCCGAGGACGAGGCCGACGGCGACATGGAGGGCCGGCTTGCGGGCGCAGCCCCCCGGATGGCCGCGAGCCGTGCGTTGCGCACGACACTCGCCCTGGCGCGCGTCTGTCCGACCGGTGACGGCGTGGCGGCGGTCGGCGAAGCGATGCTCGGAGCACTCAGATGCGGGTCGTTCGATGCCGTCCACGACGGCCTCACGTTCCTGGAGGGCGCGGCGACGGACCCGTCGCTGACACAGGCGATCGGCCGCGCGCGGGCGGGACTCGCCGACCTTTCGGCCCTGAGCGAAGCGCTGCGCTGCGTGCGCTCGGCGGCGACCGCGGACGTCTCGGCGGTGCTGACCGCGGCGGGGGCAGCGGGAGCCGAAGCCGCGATGAACGCCTGGATCGACGCGGAGCAAGACGATCGCACGGCATTGGAACGCGCCTTCTCCATGGTTCCGGAGGGCATCATCACCGCGACGGACCGCCGCCTGCGGACCTCCGACCCATTCGAAGCGGTACAACTCACCGAGCTTCTCGCGATAGTGGGCGACCGGCGCGCGGTCCCGACCCTTCGCCGGACACTCGACAACGCGTTTCCCGAGGTTCGGCTGGCGGCGCTAACAGCTCTGTCGCGGCTCGGGCGCCAGGAAGCGTGGCTCTCGGTGTACGAGGCGCTGCGCTCCGGGGACGCCGCCACCGCCCACCACGCACTGGCCATCATCCGCGCGGCTGACGCCCGCGGAGCAATCCCCGTGATGCTCGAGATCGCCGACGGTCGCGCATCCGGTAACAGGAATCGCGAGTTCAGACGCGAAATCGTAGACTGTCTTGGAGCAATGAGCGCCGACGAGGCGCAACCTCTCCTGCGCAGGCTCGCCGGCAAGCGATTCGCGTTCGGGAAGACAGCCAAGGACTTGCGGGATGCGGCACGGACCGCGCTCGCGTCAATGGATCGGGCAAGGGATGGCGTGACCGAGAGAGGGAGCGACTCGTGACAGACACTGGTATCGGCGCGGACCGGCTCGAGACACCGGCGGAGATGGCGGCGGTCGCTGCCCCCGCGTCGCGGTCGCCGTTCGCCAGCCGGAAGCGCCTCGCCCGGGCGAAGGAGCTCGTCCGCGCGCTCGCCGTGGCGCAGACGAGCGCAGCGCTGTACCCGGCGAGCCATCCCTCAGTGGGTCAATCGTTCGACGAACTCGTCGCGGCCGTGGCCGCGCTGGCGGAGATGGGCTTCGAAGAGGTCACCATCAACATCTACAAACAGACCCTGTTCGTCGAGGATCACGTGCTGACGGAAGAGAGTCAGACCTACACCAAGCTTATAGAGGAAACGCTCGCTCGCGGAATCTCCGCTCTCACGATCTCCCAGGACTTCGGGCGAAGCGACGCCGCGGGGCTGATCGGACTGCTGACCGCCGACGACGTTCACGACATCGACGCCGCGCAGCACTATCTGGACTCGCATCAGATCCGCGCTGTGGACGTCTCGGAGACTTCGGGTCTCGCAGAGGACGAGGGCCGGACCTCCGCGGAAAGCAAGGCCCGTGCCCGCAAGGCCTACGATGTGGGCGTGGGCGCCATGAGAGACGTCGAGACCCAGGTGAAGCTCGGCCGTGTCTTCGAGGTGCAGCCGCTGCAGAGCGTGGTCAACTCGCTGCTGGAGAGCCTGTTCACCGATCCCGCCGCCGTCCTGGGCCTCACGGCCATAAAGAGCCACGACGACTACACGCTCAACCACTCCATCAACGTGTGCATCCTGAGCCTCGCGCTCGGTTCCACCTTGGGGCTGGACGAAGAGTCGCTGCGTTCGCTCGGTCTCTCCGCTCTCCTCTACGACCTGGGCAAGGTGCGGATCCCCGAGGACATCCTGAACAAGGAAGGCCCTCTGACTTCCGACGAGTGGCACATCATCAAGAGCCACGCGACCGAGGGCGCCGACTTGCTCAAGCGCATCCAGCTGGTCGATCAGATGCCGATGATCGTGGCCTACGAGCACCACCAGCGCCACGACCTGCAGGGGTACCCGGAGAATGCGAGCTCCCAGGAGCAGCACCTCTTCTCGAAGCTCGTGGCGGTCTGCGACGCGTACGACGCGATGACGACCTCGCGGCCGTTCCGCCGCGAGATCCGGCCCGACAAGGCGCTGGCAGTCCTGATGCAGGGCCGCGGCAAAGCGTACGACCCGTCGATCACCAAGTCGCTCGTGGCGATGCTCGGGATCTATCCGATGGGCGCCGTCGTCAAGCTCGACGACCAGTCCACAGGTGTGGTGTTCCGGGTGAATCGCGACGACCTGCTGCACCCGCGGGTCAAGATCCTGATCGACGCCGAAGGCCGGTGGATCGACGACCCGACGGTGACGGACCTGCGTCTTGTGGATCCCGGGAGCGGCGTGACGGCCCGCGGCATCGTGGAGTGCGTTCCGGCGACCGACGCCGGCATCGACGATGTCTGGGAGTACCTGTAGCGACATCCGGCGGCCGAGACGAGGGCTGCGACAGAGAATCGAAGGGGGCGGGCCCGGTGCGGGCCCGCCCCCTTCGATTCGCAGTGACCTCGGACGAGTAATCAGTACACGGCGTCCGCGGCTCCGCTGTAGTCAGACTCGCTCGGCATGTTCAGGCCGTCTATCTCCTTCTGCATGGCGTCGAGCTCCTTGTTCAGTGACTGGAGGTCCGAGTCGACGAGCCCATTGGAGGTCGCAGCCGGTACCTGCGCGCCTGCCGCGGCAGCTGGAGTCTGCGTCGTGGTCGCCGCGATGGATGCGGCGGCCGGAGTCCGCGGCCCGATGGCGGCGCCCCCGCGAACACCGCAGCCGGTGATGGTGACCGCCGCCAGAAGGGCGGCGGTCACCATCACCGCGGTCTTCGCGGAGACGTCCACTAGAGGGTACCGGTCGATCCGGCGGCAGCCGACGCCTTGAGCGCCTGGATGACCGCTCTGAGCGCCTGTCCGGCGTCCTTCAGATCCTGACGGGCCGTCTTGAGGGACGCACCGGCGGTCTTGCCTTGGGCGACCGCGGCCTGCCAAGCGGCACGCTTGTCAGTCGCGTTGGGGATCGCGCGGAAGAGCGTGACGGCCTGCGCCTCTTCGCTCTTGGCTGCCGCGAGAGCGGAGCGCGCGGCCTCGAGCTTGCTCATCACGCCGCTGACGTCTCCACCTTTGGACTGGACTCGTCCGGCGAGCGATGCCACGCGGTTGATGTTGCTATTGATCCTGTCCGCGGCGAAGTCGAAGCGGGCCTTGCGGATGCGCAGGACCATCTCGATGCGGTCCTTGAGCAGCTTGAGCCTGGCAGCCTGGTTCGCGGTCTTGTTGGCCGCGGTGGTGGCCCCGGTCGCTGTGGAGCGGAGGCCGACCGGCATCTTGGTGGGCGGAGCCGCTATCGCGACAGCCGGCGTTGCCAGCGCGACGGCCACGCCGACGGCCAGAGCGGCCCTGACCAGCTTGTTCGATGTCTTCATCTCGATCACTCCCTAGAGGTCCTTGTCTATACGCTGCCGGCATTCTTCGCCGACACCATGACTGTCGACCCCTCCGGTTGGAAGCGTGTTGCGTACGTGTTGAGTTTCGGTTGGTTCGGGCGACGGGACAAGGGCGTCGCGAAGAGCGATCACGCTTGGTTCGCCCACGACGGGAGCTCCACGACGAATCGTGCACCGCCCAGCTCCCCCGCCTCCGCCCACACGCGACCGCCCATGAGCTCGACCAGGCGGCGACAGATCGCGAGCCCCAGGCCGGATCCACCGGCCCGCTTCGACCGGGAGGGATCGAGGCGCACAAACCTCCGGAACACCTCGTCGCGCTTCTCGAGCGGGATGCCCGGACCGGAGTCATCGACGAGCAGGCGCCACCGTCCCGGGGGCGCGACGGCGGTGGACACCCGGACCGTGCCTCCGGCGGGGGTGTGGGCGAGCGCATTGTCGACGAGGGCCGCGATCGCCTGCAGCAGACGCTGCTCGTCGCCCGCGGGCGTACCTGTCAGGTCCGCGACTTCCAGCGTCACGCCAGCGGCCCGGGCGAGTGGCGCGTAGCGCGAGCGCAACACCTCGGCCAGCGCCGGCGCGGCGACCGGAGTGCCGACAATGCTCGTGTTTCCTGTGTCCAGGTCCGCGAGAGCGAGCAGTGTCGCGGTCAGTTCCGCGAGCCGCGCGGCCTCGTCGCGGATCACGCCCAGGAAGCGCTCACGCTCCTCTTCGCCAGTCACCGTCCCGTCGGTCAAAGCGCCGGCGAAGCCCTGGATGGATGTGATCGGGGTCCTCAGCTCGTGAGAGACGTCGCCGACGAAGTCCCTCTGCGCTGCGTAGGCGTCCGCGACCCGAGCGGACATCTCGTTGAACGACTCGGCCAGGGCCGCGACCTCCTCCTCGCCTTCGACCGGCACCTGGTGTCCCCAGTCCCCGGCCGTGACCGCCTCGGCAGCACCGCGGAGACGCACGATCGGTCCGGTGATGCGGCGCGCGAGCCAGTTCCCGGCCAACCAAGCGGCGACGAGCGCGACGAGCGCCGAGATCATGAACAGGTAGACGGCCGGCAGGCGGGCTTGGTTGATCTCGCGAAGAGGCTGCGATGCCACCAGGTAGGATGCGCCCGTCGCTTTCGGAAGCCTCACGGCGACCAGCAGCAGGCGTCCGGCGCCGGCGATGCTCTCGACGGTCGTGACAGGCGAGCCGGCCCGCGGCGCCAACCTCGCCACGGGAAAGGTCTCCCTGCCGGAGCCGCTCGTCGCGAAAGTGACACGGCCGCCGGCGTCGGTGAGCACGAGCCTGGCGCCGATGAGGCCGGCCTCGACCTTCATGAGCCTCTCGCGCAGGCCGCCCGGGTCCTCCGCGCCGCCGGGAAGCCCGGGGCTCGTGGCGATGCCCGTCGCGATGACCTTGACCTGCTTCGCCAGCTCTGTGCGCCTCAAGGTGATCGTGTAGACGCTCCAGGCCGCGTAGAAAACAGCGAACACGACGAGCACGGACAGCGCGGCGACCGCGACCATCGCGGCCCGAGTACGGGAGGCCAGGGTGGCCGGGCGGCGGGCGCGCGGGACCGCGAACGTCGCAGGTCCGGTCGCCGAGCTCCCGGGACTCATCGCGAGGACTCCCTGCGCACCCGGTAGCCGACCGAGCGCACGGTCTCGACGAACCGGGGTGCGGCCGCGTCGTCACCGAGCTTCTTGCGAAGATGGCGCACGTGCACGTCGATGCCGCGGGGATCGACGTATTCCGCGAAGCCCCACGCGGCCTCGAGCAGTTTGTCGCGCGAGAAGACGACGCCCGGCTCGGCGGCCATCGCGGCGAGCAGGTCGAACTCCTTCGACGTGAGCTCCACGTTGCGGCCGTCGACCTCGACTTCGCGCATGGCCGGATCGATGCGAAGACCGCCGATCGCGATCACCGGCGGACTCGACGGCGAAGGCGGGGGTCTGCTGGCGACGATGGCTTGCGGCGGGACTTCGGCCATGCGGCGCAGAATCGCGCGTGCGCGGGCGACGAGTTCCGGCGGCGAGAACGGCTTTGTCACGTAGTCGTCCGCGCCACCCTCGAGCATGCCGACCTTGTCGAGGTCGCCGTGCTTGGCGGTGAGCATGATCACTGGAACGGACGAGTGCTCACGGATCCGGCGGCACACCTCGCGGCCATCCATACCGGGCAGGTTGATGTCCAGGACCACGAGGTCGGGGGAGGCGTCCGCGTCGAGCACCGCCGCGAGCCCCGAGGGGCCGTCCTCGGCCTGCGTGACGGCGAATCCCGCGGCGGTGAAGTAGACCGCGACCAGTTCGCGGATGTTGGCTTCGTCATCGACGACCAGTACGGATGGCATGGCTCACCTCGCTCGTGACCGCTACATCGGACGGGAGAAGTGTATCCCCACGAGGGCGAGCCGGGCCATTCGCCGCCAGCACTGCGCTCTCGATGGCAGCGTGAGCCGCTCCCGGCCCGCGCCGGTCAGCTCGGCCGGTAGCGCAGCTGGACGATCCCGCCGGGATATGACCGCTCGTCGAGGAGCTCGAATCGCTTCTCGAGGGTGCCGGCCGCGAACAGCGGGATCCCATCTCCGAGAACGACCGGGATCACCGACAGGATGATCTCATCGACCAAGCCGGCGTCCATGACCGGACGGATGACCGCGGAGCCCCCCACCAGCCAGATGTCGTCGCCCGGCTCCTCCTTCAGGCGACGCGCCATCACAGCGGGGTCGATGTCCACGAACTCGGCGTCCGCACCCTCGGGAACCTCGACCGGCCCCTGACGTGTGAATACGTAGACGCGCTTGCCGGCGTAGGGATACTCGCCGAACCCCAGAAGCTGCCGGAACGTCACTCCGCCGACGAGCAGCGCGTCGACGCTCGCCAAGAACTCCCCGTAGCCGTAGTCCTCACCGGGCAGCGCGGCGGCATCCAGCCAGTCGAGACTGCCGTCTGCCCGAGCGATGCAGCCATCGAGGCTGACCGCGACGTAGAGCACGATCCGGCGCATCAGCCGACCTCGGCCGCGCTCCCGCGCTCGCAGTACTTCCAACCTTGGAGGCCGCCCTCGCCATAGACGAGACATTGCATGCAGATGCACGTCTGCGAGACGTCCAAGTCGTTGCAGGCCGCAACACCAGTGGCGCAGTAGACTCCCGGAACGTCGGCCCCGGAAGGCATCGGCATCGACTCGCCGTCCGCCTTCATTGCCTCCGCCAGGGCGAGGCTCTTGTCTGCGACGCAGACGCTCTCGGCCTGGACGGGGCACCGTCCGCACAGGCACTTCATCGTGTTGTCCTTGGTAAACTGGACTGTCACGTCCGCCATGACCGACCTCCTGATTGCTGACCGCGCCCGCGCCAACGCCGGCGTCCCGTGCGTTCTTACCCTGTGACCGTCTAAGAGCGGTCAGGCGGGCAGGCTGACGGTGAAGGTCGAGCCTTTGCGCACTTCGCTCGAGGCCTCGATCGTGCCACCAAGGACCTCGACCAGCCTGCGGGAGACGGAGAGACCCAAACCCGTTCCCTCCGACTTGGCGACATCGGGTCGCTGGACTTGGTAGAACTCCTCGAAGACCCGGGGCAGCTCCTCCGCAGGGATCCCGGAGCCCGTGTCGCGGACCGAGAACACGATCCGGCCGCCGCCGCGCTTCACGCTCACGTTGACGGATCCGTGGTCGGTGAACTTCACTGCGTTGCCCGCGAGGTTCAGGAGTATCTGCTCGACTCGCACGATGTCGGACACCATCGTCCCGACGTCCGGAGCGACCGAGAGGGTGAGTTCGAGGCCCTTCGCGTGCGCGAGCGGCGCCACCGAATCGACCACGGAGTCCATCATGGCCGGAACGTCGACAGGCGCCATCTTCACCCTTGTCTCTCCCGCCTCGACCTTGGCCAGGTCGAGCACATCGTTGACGAGCTCGAGCAGGTGCTTGCCGGACGAGCTGATCATGCGCAGCTGCTTGGACTGCTCGTCGTTGAGTTCGCCGGCGAGTCCCTGCAGCATGATCCCGGAGTAGCCGATGACCGAGTTGAGCGGCGTGCGCAGCTCGTGGCTCATGTTCGCGAGGAAGGCGCTCTTGGCCGCGTTCGCCTCTTGCAGCTCCTCGGTCCGCTGCGCGACGAGCGTCTCGAGGTGCTCCTGCCGAGTCCGCCGCTCCTCTTCCATGTGCTTGCGTTCGGTGATGTCGTGCGCAAGCACGGCGACGCCCACGATAGCGCCCGAGTCGTCGTGGACCGGGTTGTGCGAGACCTCGAAGTGTCGACGACCGATCGCCTCGTCATCTGAGACGCGCTCGTCTACCACGTACTCGCCGGCTAGCGCCCTGTCGAGGAGGCGCTTCGTCTGCTCTGCGGTCTCGGAGTCCGGCTGCTGCTCGAGAAGACAGTCCCCGATGTGGATGTCGATGCCGAGGGCTGCCGTGGCGGCAGCATACGCGGGGTTGAAACTCGTGAACCGGTGGTCGCGGTCGACGGAGTAGATCGGGGACTGGACGCTCTCGATGATCCCTCTGAGCGTATACGCCTGCTGCCGCGCATCCTCCTCGGCGCGCTTGCGCTCGGTCACGTCCTTGGCCGTGCTCATGACCAGACGCCGGCCGTCGGGCAGTTTCCCTACCGGCGACGAGCAGAAGTCCCAGACCCGCGACTCACCGCTCGACGTGCGGATGTCGTACTCGCCCTCCTCGTCCCGCCCCTCGAGTCCGTAGAGAGCGTCGATATCCTTCTGAGCGACGGTGCTGCGAGATCCGTGCGCCTTGAGCGCCCACTGGGAAGTCGTGGGGATGTCCGCGTGCGCGTAGCCGGTCAGCTCCTCCCACACATCGTTGATCTGGATGACCTCGCCGTCCTCGGCGTGCAGCATGATCGGGAATGGCGCCATTGAGATGATCTGAGCCAGCCGCTCCACACTCCCGCGAAGGCTCGCCTCCTCCTTCCGTGCGTCGGTGACGTCCTGGATGACGCAGTGGGTCCGCTTGAACCCGCCCTGCTCGTCGTGCGCGATCCGGCCCTCGAAGGCCACGGTCACCCGCGTCCCGTCGCCGCGAACCATCTCGAACTCGCTGTGGATCTTCCCGAGAGACTTGAACAGGGGGAACCGCTCGCGGAACGCGCCCGCGTACTCGGGCGGCAGGAAGTCGCCGAACCACTTGCCGATCACGTCGTCCGACTCGTAGCCCAGAGTGCCCAGCCACGCCTCGTTCACCATCAGGAATCGGCCTTCGCTGTCCAGGGACTGGTAGCCGACTGGGGACTGTTCGTATAGTTCGCGATACTGCATCTCGCTCTCTTCGAGAGCCTGCTGGGTTTTCCGCAGCTCCGTGACATCCGAGAAGACAGTGGCGAACTGCATCGGAGCGGGCCGATAGGCGCGCACCTGGTAGACCCGCCCCAGCGGATCGGCGGCCAGAACGAAGGAGTTGGACTCGCCCGTCAGGGCGACAGCGCCGTATCGCTCGATCCACTCGTCCTCTATGCCAGGGATGACCTCCCTGACCGTGTGGCCGATGATGTCCGCGACTCTGAGGCCCGTCTGCTCCTCGAACGCCGGGTTGGCCTCGAGGAACCGGTAGTCGATCGGCACGCCCTGGCCGTCGCAGACGATCTCGTGGAGCGCGAAACCCTCGATCAACTCCTGGAAGAGCTGGTGGAAAGACTCATCCCGGTGCGCGGGTCCGTCGTCCGTCATGTCTGCCGCCTGTTCCGTCGCGCTGCGTCCGCCTCGTGGGAACTCATTCCCACGCCGATGATGGTCTCCACGATGCAGCGATGCAAAGGGCAGGCGCCGAGCGGCGTGGCAGCGGCGAGGGCGGCTCGGTCGCCCCTCCACCCGGTGCGGGCGAGTCTGCGCATGGTTTCGGGGTGGTCTGTGGGGGGGAATGGATTTGCGACAGCTTTCGCCCGCCGTGGGAGGAACGCCCCCGCGAATCCTTTCCGGCGGCTGGACGAGGGAGGCTCGTATGGCTGCTCAGGAGCGGTCTGATCAGGCGGTCGTTTCGCGCAGAGGGTTCGTCGGCTGGACACTCGGTCTCGGCGCGGGAGTCGTGGCGCTCGTGGCGGGCGTTCCGCAGATAGGCGCACTTCTCGCCACGCCGCGAAGTGCGGCGCCCAACGAGTTCGTCGATGTCGGCAAGCTGGCCGACCTTCCGGACGGAGAGCCCGTCGGCCTGACGTTCTTGGCCGAGTCGATCGACGGATACAACGCGGAGCAGCTGCCGCACACCGTTTGGGTAGTGAAGACCGGGACCGGCGACCCGATCGTCTTCTCGCCAGTGTGCACTCACCTGGGCTGCCAGGTGTTCTGGGACAAGGGCGCTCGGCACTTCGTCTGCCCATGCCACAACAGCGTGTTCACCAAGGATGGCGCCGTCGTGAGCGGACCGGCGCCGCGCCCGCTCGACACGCTGCCGACCAAGATCAAGGATGGCATCCTGTCGGTTCGGTGGGTCGACTTCACGCCAGGCACGACCGCGAAGACGCCGGTCTAGGGAGGGTCATGATGTCGCGTTTCGGAGACTGGTTCGAAAGCCGCCTCCCGATCGGGCGGACGCTGCGTGGGATGCTCGACGAGGAGGTTCCCGGCGGCGCCAAGTTCGTGTACGCACTCGGCAGCGCGACGCTGCTGACGTTCCTGGTGCTCGCCGTGACCGGTGTCGTGCAGCTGTTCTTCTACGCACCCACGACCGCGGCGGCGTACGCATCGGTCAACTACCTGCGCTTCCAAGTCCCGTTCGGATGGCTCGTGCACGGCTTGCACTACTGGGCGGCGACACTCATGGTCGTGCTCGCGCTGCTCCACCTCGTACAGGTGTTCCTGTGGGGCGCCTTCAAGAAGCCCCGCGAGATGACCTGGATCCTCGGAGTCCTGCTCCTGCTCGGCACGCTCGCGGCCACGTACACGGGCAACCCGCTCGCCTGGGACGAGAAGGGCTACTGGGCGGCGCGGGTCGGGGCGGGCATCATCGGGAGCGTTCCGCTTGTCGGCGGCTGGCTGCGAGACGTCGTCTTCGGCGGCACGATCGTGGGCCAGCTCACCATCACGCGCTTCTTCGGCCTGCACATCGCGGTCATCCCGCTGCTCATCGGCTCCATCATCGCACTGCACCTCATCACGTTCCGCAAAGAGGGCGCCGCCGGCCCCATCCGGCCATCGACGAAGACCGGGGCGTTCTACCCGGACCAGGTGCTGCGCGATCTCATCGTGTTCGCAGTCGTGCTCGTGGTCCTGGTAGGTTTGAGCGCGTTCCTCCTGACTCCGGTGACCGGTCCCGCCGACGCGCTCGACGCAAGTTACGTCGGCCGTCCGGACTGGCCGTTCCTGTTCATCTTCCAGCTGCTCAAGTACCTTCCGGGACAGCTCGAAGTGGTCGGGACGATCGGAGTGCCGGTACTGGGCACGCTGCTGCTGCTACTCGTGCCGTGGCTCGATCGCTCGCCCGAGCGCTCTCCCGCGAAGCGTCCGGCGGTCCTCGCGATCTTCGTGGTCGTGAGCGGCGCCCTCGTCGCTTTGTCGATCCTCGGCGCGCAGACGAGCACGCCCGCAGCCGTCGCACCCGTCGGGCCTCCGGGACCGACCCCGGAAGCCTCGATCGTCTCGACCCCGCCGGGGCCGGGGCCGAGTCTGGCATCCAACCAGGTAGGCGGCGCGGCGCACGGCCAGGAGCTCTATGTCCTGTACTGCCAAGAGTGTCACGGTGCGCGCGGCGTGAAGGGCGTCGAGAACCCCGGCTCAGCCGACGGAGAGGTCCCCTCGCTCAACCCGATCGACCCTGCGCTGGCCGGCAAGACGCGCCAGACGTTCGTCGCAGGCCTTGACACCTTCCTGCAGAACGGCTCGGTACCCAGTGAGTCGACGTCCACTCCGAACGCGAGCCCGCGCCTGAAGATGCCGTCGTTCGGCAACACGAACGCGCTGACCCAGCCGCAGATCGCGGACCTGGAGGCGTACATCATGCAGCTCAACGGGGTCGACCGTGCCGCGATAGCGCGGCCGGGCGTGGTCCCGAAGACGTACTTCTGGATCTCGCTCGTCGGCCTCGCCATCGTGGTGATCTCGGGCAGCGCGGCGATCGTGAGCGTGGAGCGCGGGCGCTGACCCTCGGCGTCGCCGTTCGCGTGGAAGGCCGACCCACTCGGGCCGGCCTTCCGCGCGCAGCCCCACGTTTCAGGACCGCGACTAGTTGATCTTCAGCAGCTTGACCTCGAACACGAGTGTCGCGCCCGGGGGGATGACCCCGCCGGCTCCCTGCGAGCCGTAGCCCAAGTCCGGCGGGATGGTCAGCATGCGCACGCCGCCGACCTGCATCCCGGCGACACCCTGGTCCCATCCGGCGATGACCTCACCCTTCCCGAGCGTGAACTGGAACGGCTTGCCCGCGTCGATCGACGAGTCGAACTTCTTGCCGTCGTTAAGCCAGCCGGTGTAGTCGACGGTCACGAGGTCGCCGGCCTTGGCGGCGGCACCGGTGCCGACCGTCTTGTCGACGGTCTTGAGGGCGGTGACCGGGGCGGTCGCGCCGGGTGACGCAGGCGCCGCGGACGGCGCTGCTGCCTGGGGCGGCGCTGTCGGTGTCGAGACGGTGGGCGTGGGCGGGGCCGAACAGCTCGTCGCCACGACAGCGATGGCGATGAGGGATGTCAGCAGGGTCAGGCGGATGATCCTTGTTCGCACGTCAGCCTCCTGGTCGGTGTGGAGCGTCCATCCGGGCGCGGCACGGGGTGTTCCAGCGGCCAGCGTACCAGAGACGCGGCGAAGGAGCCCTTCTCTCGCGAAGTTGACAGGCAGTCCGGCAGGGCGTAGTGCCTAGGTCGGCGCCGATGCCGACGAGCCCAATGCCGAGCCCTTCGATGGACTCCGCGTTCCGCCGGGTTCCTTCCCAGGACCGACACAGAACGGGGAACCGTGCCGCATATCGATGAGCTCATCGATCAGATCCGCGTGCTCGAAGAAGAGATGCAGGCCGAGTACGACAAGAAGCGCGATGACTTCGAGTTCGTCGTCGGTCAGCGACGGATCCAATTCAGCCGTGAGGTCACGCTGCTCCAGCGGCAGTCGAGGTCGGGGCTGCTCCGCTATGTGACCGGCGCGTCATGGCTGATGTGGCTCACGGCGCCGCTCATATATGTCGGCTTGGTTCCGATGCTCCTCCTCGACGCGTACATCTTCGTCTACCAGACCCTCTGCTTTCCCGTCTACGGCATCCAGAAGGCCAAGCGCTCCGACTACGTGATCCTCGATCGCGGCGATCTTCCCTATCTCAACGCGGTGGAGAAGCTGAACTGCGCCTATTGCGGATACGGGAACGGGCTCGCCGCCTACTTCCGCGAGGTCTCGGCGCGCACCGAGCAGTACTGGTGTCCCATCAAGCACGCTCGTCGGATCGTCGCGGCGCACGACCGCTACCCGGGCTTCCTCGAGTACGGCGACGCCGAGAACTACCAACTGGGACTGGAGAGGCTGCGAGGCGCGCTGCGGCAAGCACGAGACGATTCGCTGGTGGCGGCGCCCTGAGCGCTCCTACTCCTGAGGCGCCAGCCTGGAGCGGCCGATGTCGGAATGCCGCAGCCACGGTGTGAGAAGCGGGATGGACAGCGCCACGAGGAACAGCCAATCGATGACGCTGCTCTTCGCGATCCAGTCGAACACGTGCGCCATCGTGACACTCATCGGGATGAGGCCGAGCTCCTCGAACTCGTGGATGCTTCCGCCCACCAGCTTGAGCGCGAGCAGGGACAACACGCCCGCCGTCAGGGCGAAGAACAGGCGGAGGTCGATGCGAGCACTGCCGCGAGTGAACAGGACTCCGTAGACGACAGCCAGGGCCAGGCCGGCCACGGCACCCGCCAGCAGGAACGAGTTCGACGCGTTACCGACGGCCAGGGCCGCCAGGAACAGGACGGTCTCGACACCCTCGCGGGCGACCATGAAGAACGCGAACGCGAAGAGAGTGAGCGCGAGCCCGCGCGTGCCCGCGTCCTTCGCGAGGATCCCGCCGACCCGTGACTCGATCCCCTCTTTCATCCGCTTCCCGGTGCGCAACATCCAGACCACCATGGTGGTGACGGCGACCGCTGCGACGAGATAGAGAACCGCCTCGACAAGGGCGTTGTCAGCTTTCAGGCCCACCGCGTGGAGCACGACTGCGACGGCCACGCTGAATGCGACGGCAGCCGCCGCTCCGATCATGGCGTAGCGAGCCAGATGGCCCCTCCCCGCCTTCCTGAGAAACGCGATCATGATGCCGACGACGAGGACGGCTTCGATCCCCTCTCGGAATGTGACTACCAGTGCGTCCATCGCTTTGCGCCCTCACACTTAGTAGGTGCTAAGTCTTTTGATAAGCGTATACTAAGTTCACATTCCTGACCTGTCAAGTCATGATTGGATGGACGCGGGCAGGGCACCTCGCAGATCGCGTGCTCAGACACACAGAACGACCGGCCCCTCGGGACCGGTCGTCGTCATCTTCTATGGTGGCCAGAGACGGACTTGAACCGCCGACACGGGAATTTTCAGTCCCCTGCTCTACCAACTGAGCTACCTGGCCGTGGTGCCCGCTTATGGTAGCGACAGCCTCCGACAGGGTCAAGGCGAGCGGCGTTGCCCGGGAGTCGCGAAAAGGTGCGTGCGGTCTTCGCCTCAGCGCCGGCCCGAGCGCTCCTCGAACACGTCGCGGAGCACCTCGGCGCTGTTCACCACCGGGTCCCTGGTGGCGTAGACCAAGGTGACGGTCCCGTGCTCGCGCTCGAGTTCAGCCAGGTGATCCAGCGTCTCCGGCCGTTCCTGCAGCTCCGCGCGATAACGGACCGCGAACTCCGTCGTCTTCGCATCGCTGTCGCCATACCACCTTCGAAGCTTGGCGCTCGGCGCCGCGGCCTTCAGCCACTCCCCGAGCGCCGCGCGTTCCTTCGTGACGCCCTCCGGCCAGACACGATCGACGAGAACGCGGAATCCGTCCGACTCATCGGCCCGGTCGTAGATACGCTTGGTACGGATCATGCCGCTCCCTCGCTTCGACACGCGACCCATAGGTCGCGGGATCCACACTCCCCGGCTTCCTTACCCTCGGACGCGGTCGCGCAACAGCGGCGAAGGGAACCGTGCGGGTACCACCAGTCTACATCCCTCGCGCTTCCCGGGCGATGGAACCTGTCCCCGGGTACCTTGAGCGCATCGGATTCTTTGCTGCTTCGCAATGTCGGTGGGGCCACGTATACTACGGACAGCAATCGGAGGTCCGTCCTCACATCTTCGGGGGTCCACATGAGGTCATCGCTGAGAACCCGCTCTTTCGCCATCCTGCTGGCGCTCGCGCTCGCGCTGTCCGTGATCGCCATACCGGCGCTCGCATTCGCGTCTCCTGACCGGGGCCTGGTTCCCAACAACCCGACGGTCGGCGGTGTCGACCTGGGTGGCAAGACCGAGGCTGACGCGCGCGCCGCCATCCTCGCCGCCGTCGCCGCACCGGCGCTGCCGCCGCTGAGCGTCACCGCGGCCGGCTCGAACTTCTCGTTCAACCCGCTCCTCGTCGTGAGTGTCGACGCCGACGCCATGCTCGCGCAGGCGTACGACCCCGCGGCGACCGGCACCTTCGCCCTGGTGACCAAATACCGCGTGGACGCGACGGCCGTTGCCGCATTCGTGGCTGGTGTCGGGGCTGCCGTCGACCGCGCCCCGGTCAACTCCACTCGCGTGATGTCCGGCTACAACCTGGTGCTCACGCCCTCCGGCTACGGCCGTTCACTCGACCGTGCCGCTGCCGCTGCCAGCATCGCTACCCGCCTGCTCGACGAGGCTGCCGGGGGCAAGACGTCCGGAAGCCTGGCGCTGACCGTTTCGGGCGTGAGGCCCGCGGTCGAGGAGTGGAACATCGGCCACACGATCGTCGTGGTCCTGCGGCAGCGTCGCGTCTACCTCTATGACGGCCCGGGCCTCGTGGTCTCGTACAAGTGCGCGATCGGCCAGAAGCGCTATCCCACCCCGACGGGTGACTTCCGGATCACCGGCAAAGCCGAGTTCCCGACGTGGACCAACCCGGGAAGCCGCTGGGCCCGCAGAATGCCGAAGCGCATCAAGGGCGGCGTGAACAACCCGCTGGGCACCCGCGCGCTGTACGTGAGCGCCTCGGGCATCCGCATCCACGGGACTAACAAGAACGGCTCCGTCGGCAGCCCGGTGAGCCACGGCTGCATGCGACTCGTCCGTCGCGACATCGAGGCGCTCTACCCGATGGTCGAGATCGGGACACCGGTCTTCATCCGCAGGTAGCGCTCGGAACTCGTCGCGTGGGAAGGGCCTGGCCGCTCGCTTCCGCTCAATCCGCGATGGCGACCCGTTCGCGGACGTGGAGGCCCTGCTCGACCACGCGAAGGAGGAAGCCCGCCAAGTCGGCGCGCGAGATGGTGATGCCGCCCTCCACCAGATCGCCGACGGAGGTGCGGTAGCGTCCGCGCGCGGGCAGACCCGTGAGCACCGCCGGGCGTACGATCGTCCAGTCGAGTCCCTCGCGGGAGAGCAAGTCGCGCTCCATGCGCGCCATGTCCTCGTAGACGACGTGCAGCCGCGGGAGCAGCAGCACCGCTTGGATCGCGAGCGGAAGCTTCGCGGGGTCGATCCCCACAGGCTCCGCCGACACCGCCACGAACCTGCCGACGCCGGCTGCCTCAGCGGCGTCAGCCAGGGCGCGAGTACCCTGAGAGAAGACCGTGACGACCGGTGCACCTGGGTGTGAGAGCACCGAGACGACCGCGTCATGACCGGGGACGAGCGGTGCGACCACGGCCGGGTCGCGCGCATCCCCCGTGGCCACTGTCAGGCGTGGACGTGGTGTGGGCGCGCTCGCGGGATCGTGCACGAACGCCGTGACTTCGTGCCCGCGATCCAAGGCGAGTCGAACGACGATCCGACCCGTCCTCCCCGCCGCCCCCGCGATGAACAGCCGCACCTGTGATCCCTTCGCGATATGGGACAAGAACCGGATGGCGCTTGGTACCCCGCATGCATCACGATACCGTGTGAGGGACACGAGCGGGCACCCGAGGAGCGTGGAACGTGGCGGAGCAGGCCGGACGGCGAGTGGCGGTCTCGGACGGGGCGGGCCTGAGCCCGTCGTACCTTCAGCGCGCGTTTCGCGGCGCATACGAGGCCACCGCGCGCGGAGTGGGGACGTCGCCCGGCGTGTACCGCCGCGGAGGCGCGGGACTCGTCATCCGCTACGCCTTCGCAACGTCCGACCTCGGGCTCGTGCTCGCCGGGGCCACGGCGGCCGGCCTGTGCTGCGCCATGCTCGCCGACGACGAAGCCACCCTGACCGCCGCGCTGTGCGAGGAGTTCGGCTCTGCCACGCTGCACCGCGACGAGGCGGCGGTCGGAGACCGCGCGACCCGCATCGCCGCCTACGTGGACGGCATCGCCGACATGCCACGCCTCCCGCTCGACTTGCAGGGCACCGACTTCCAGCGCTGCGTGTGGGAGGCGCTGCTGAGGATCCCGCAGGGCGTGACCGCCACATACTCCGAAGTCGCCAAGGAGATAGGCGCGCCGACATCCCAGCGCGCGGTCGCCAACGCGTGCGGCGACAACCACCTCGCCATCGTGGTGCCATGCCACCGCGTCGTGCGCACAGACGGTGGCTTGGGCGGCTACAAGTGGGGCGTCGAGCGCAAACGCAGGCTGCTCGAGCGCGAGTGCGCTGGTCGCTAGGGGGAGCGCTTCCTCGCCATGCACGCTGTGCCTACCTGGGTGGAGACGCGAGACGATGCGACCGGTGGTCCCTAGGAGCCTGCTTCGACCTTCTTCTTCAAGCCCTGCACGAACTGCTCGAACGACGGACCGAGATCGGGCATCGACCTCCACATCATCCCGAGCAACGCACCGGTGTATTCCTCGCGAACCGTGAGCCGCACGGTGCCGTCCCGGTGCGACGAGACTGTGAAGGTGCGGACCCCCTTGAACAACCCCAGGGGCATGCCACCCGTCCACACCATGCGCTTCGGCGGCGAGAACTCGGTCACCTTGATGGGGAACGTCCGTCCCGGCGAGACCGCCGCATGCACCCGGATCGTCTCGCCCGGCGCGATCCGCCCCTCGACCCGGTCGATCCCGGAGTCCCATGCGCTCATGCCGTTCGCATCGGTCAGAACCGCCCAGATCGCTTCCGGTTCCGCCCGCACGTCGGCGTACGATTCGTAGTATCTCATGTGTCCCGCCTCTTGATCGCGAAGCCCCGGAGACCCGTTCGGAGCAGGAATACTCTCTCTACTGGTGCCCCCCGCTGCTACTCTCAAACATGGCGCCAGGCGGCTCGGCGTTAGAGCTCCGCTCTGCGCGGGAAAGCACCAGCCACTGAAGCTCCGTGGATTCGAAAGGGGTCGTTCAATGGACAAGCGGAGGGCCGCATGTCTCAGTATGCCGCTGCTCGTTGCAGCGGCTGCTCTCGTCTCACTTGCTCTGCCAAGCGCGGTGCCCGTCGCGATGGGCGCACCCAGCCCGACCGTGGGTACCGGGGCCATGAAGGCACCGACGATGGCCGGCGCCATGGCGAAGATGCCCAAGATGACGCACATGACGGCCGCCCAGCGCCAAGCGGCGGCCGATCGCGCCGGCGCATCGCGTTCGACCTCCTTCTGGAGTCCCACAGCCGGAGCAAGCCCGCTCGCGGCGACCAAGAGCGTCTCCGCGGCGGCAACGGCCGGGTCGCCGGTCACCGCGTACTTCGGCCCGTTCCCCAACTGGGCGAACAGCCCGCAGATCCGCAAGTTCGTGGACACGTTGCCCGGTCTCGGAGCTGACAACGCGAACAACCTCGGGCAGTACATCCCGATCGCGCAGAAAGTCGCGTATCCGGCCGATCCCGGGTCGGACTACTACGAGATCGGCCTGAAGGACTACAAGCAGCAGATGAACTCCGACCTGCCGCCGACTACGCTTCGCGGCTATGTCGACCTTGCTCCGGGCGCGGACAACAACCCGCACTACCTCGGCCCACTGATCATCGCGAAGCGCGATCGGCCGGTCCGAGTCAAGTTCACCAATGAACTCCCCACGTCAGACAAACCCGGTGCGAACCTCTGGCTTCCCGTGGACACCACCGCGATGGGCGCCGGAGAGGGACCCCTAGGCCCCTCGGCGGGCAACTACACGGAGAACCGCGCGACTATCCACCTTCATGGCGGCGCGACCCCGTGGATCAGCGACGGGACGCCGCACCAGTGGATCGTTCCGAAGGGCGACCCCTCCCCGTACCAGAAGGGTGTCAGCCAGACCAACGTGCCCGACATGACCGATCCCGGTCCCGGCTCGGCGACGTTCTGGTACAGCAACGACCAGAGCGCGCGGCTGATGTTCTACCACGACCACACCTACGGGATGACGCGCCTCAACGTATACGCCGGCGAAGCGGCCGGCTACCTGCTGACCGACTCGACCGAGGACGGCCTCATCGACGCGTTGACGCTGCCCGGCAAGAATGACGGCGTGTATCGCTACGGCGTCCCGCTGGTGATACAGGACAAGACATTCGTTCCGGCTCCCGCCCAGATGTCGCAGCAGGACCCGACCTGGGACTACGCCAAGTGGGGCAAGCAGGGCGACCTGTGGTTCCCGCACGTCTACATGACCAACCAGAATCCACAAGACGCCGGTGGCGCGAACGCCATGGGCCGCTGGGACTACGGCCCCTGGTTCTGGCCGCCCGTCACAGCCGGTCTGGCGCACGGCCCCGTGCCGAGCGCCACCGTGATCGGTGCGCTCGATCCGGGCATCCCGAACCCGTCGATGGTGCCCGAGGCCTTCATGGACACCCCCGTTGTCAACGGCACAGCGTATCCAACGATGCCGGTGGAGCGACGCTCTTACCGCTTCCGGGTCCTCAACGCCTGCAACGACCGCACCTTGAACCTCTCGCTGTTCTACGTGGATCCGGCGCATCCCACCGAGGTCAAGATGGTCACCGCGGCGCCGCATGTGAACGACCCTGCGTGGCCGGCCACCTGGCCCATCGACGGTCGCGCCGGTGGCGTTCCTGACCCCACGACCTCTGGCCCCGACATCATCCAGATAGGAACCGAGGGCGGCCTCCTCCCCGCGCCCGTCGTCATCCCCGCCCAGCCGGTCAACTACAACTACAACCGCCGAGACATCGTCGTGCTCAACGTGGCCGACCATGCTCTCATGCTCGGGCCGGCGGAGCGCGCCGACATCGTCGTGGACTTCTCGCAGGTGCCCGCGGGCTCGAAGCTGATCATGTACAACGATGCTCCCGCGCCGGTCCCCGCGTTCGACACGCGCCTCGACTACTACACCGGCGACCCGGACCAGCAGTCCACGGGTGGCGCTCCTACCACGCCCGAGGGCTACGGGCCCAACACCCGCACCGTCATGCGCTTCGACGTCGGCACCGCGCCGGCTGCCGCCGCGTTCAACATGGCCGCGCTGAACACGGCGCTCCCGACGGCGTTCAAGGCGTCTCAGCCGGCTCCGATCGTGCCGGAGACCGCGTACGCCGGAGTGCTTACCACGGCGACCGTCGACACCTACTCGAGGATCGCGAGCACCAGCATCGACTTCGTGGCTCCCAACTCGAATACCACCGTGACCGTCGCCTTGGAGCCGAAAGCGATACAGGAGCTCTTCGAGCTCAACTACGGGCGCATGAACGCGACGCTCGGCGTGGAGCTCCCGTTCACGAACTTCAACACCCAAACGACTATCCCCTTGGGCTACGTCGACCCCATCACCGAGATCATCAACAACGGCCAGACACAGATCTGGAAGATCACGCACAACGGCGTCGACACCCACTCGATCCACTTCCACCTGTTCAACGTCCAGGTTATCAACCGGGTCGGCTGGGACGGAGCGATACGCCCACCGGATCCCAACGAGCTCGGGTGGAAAGAGACGGTGCGGATGAACCCGCTGGAGGATGCGATCGTGGCCTTCCGCGCGGTGGCTCCCAGCAACATCCCCTTCAAAGTGCCCGACAGCTTCCGTCCGCCGGATCCCACGATGCCCGAGACCGCTACGATCACGGTCACAAACCCGGCCGACGGCAACCCGCTGAGCTTTGTCAACACGCCGATCAGCTTCGGCTGGGAGTACGTGTGGCACTGCCACCTGCTCGGCCATGAGGAGAACGACATGATGCGACCCGTGCAGTTCAACGGATCCGCACCGGTGATCGCTCCGCTCGGCGGCGGCAACGGTGGCGCACGGCCGCCGGCAGTCAAGAAGTAACGGGCGAAGTTGCCCGCGAACTGAGAAGCGAAGGACCCGGCGCCGACGGCGCCGGGTCCTTCGCTTGGTCGACCACCTTCCCCCGGTGGGCGCCCGTCCCGGGGACTCGCATGCGCTGATGAGTCCGAGCGATCGACCGACCGCGGCCCTGAAGCGTTTGAACCGCGTGAAGCACTAGGGCATCATGGTCCTGCCCGCCCTCGTCGCCCGAAAGGCCCTCGATGTCAGGACTGTTCACGCTCTCCAACGCCGTCGCGCTGCTCACGCTCACGATCCTCGAGATCGTCCTGGGCGTGGACAACGTGATCTTCATCGCGATCGTCTCGCAGGCGCTGCCGAGGGAGCAGCAGGGGCGCGCACGCACGATCGGGCTGGCGCTGGCGCTTGTCGGCCGCATAGCGATGGTGCTCGGCATCTCTTGGATGCTGGGGCTGAAGGCCGAGCTGTTCGCCGTGGCTGGTCACGGGTTCAGCATCAAAGACGTCATCCTGCTCGCCGGCGGAGTCTTCCTGGTGTACAAGGCCGTCACGGAGGTCTACAAGACCACCGAGCTGAAGGATGAGGATGCCACTCCCCCGGCGGCATCCAGGCTCGGGCTGGCGGCCACGATCGCCCAGATCGCGGTCATCGACATGGTCTTCGCCATCGACTCGGTGCTGACGGCCGTCGGCCTGACGAAGCAAGTCGCGCTGATCATCATCGCCATGACCGTCGCAATCGTCGTGATGATGCTGTACGCCGGCAAGCTCGCGGACTTCATCCGCGAGCACCCGTCGATCAAGGTCCTGGCCCTCGCGTTCCTAGTACTCGTGGGCGTGCTGCTCATATCGGACAGCTTCGGGCGCGAGGTGGACCGCACGTACGTCTACTTCGCGATCCTGTTCTCGCTGGCGGTCGAGGGACTCAACTTCCGCAGGACCGCCAACGAGCGGCGGAATCGCGACACGGCTCGTGCGGAGGTTGCTCGGGAGGACTGAGCGACCCCGTCTCGCGCTCGGGCTCGGGCCTACGCGGGTCCCAGACCGCGGGTGACCATGAAGTCCACTGCCGGCGCCATGTTGACCGGCAGGACGCGTGTCGAGGGATGAGCTGCCGCCCAGACGCGGAACACCTCGTCGACAAAGCGGCCTGCGTCAGGCCGCCCTTCTTCGTCATGCTCAGCTTGCGGTCGTCTGACTTGAGCAGTGCTCGGCCGCGTCCCTGGCCAGGTAGCCCGCCCATCGCGTGTCGACCCACGCCTGCACGGACGCGATCGCTTCGTCGGACATACCTCGGAAGCGCCCCTGTGTGGCGACGTAGCCGGCGACCGGCTTGAGCCTGCCGCCGGCCTTCGCGAGCGACGCGCTGCGGCTCGTGAGGCGGAAGACGCCGTCGACGACCTCATAGAGCACGACGAGGCCGCTGTCGACCGCGAGCTTGCCGATGGCCACGGTGTCCTTCGGGTCGAACGACCAGCCGCTCGGGCACGGCGTGTTCATGTGGATGTAGCGAAGGCCGTGGATGTCGCGCGCCTTCGCGACCTTGTCGTACACGTCGGTCGGGAATGCCGCGGAGGTGGACGCCACGTATGGGATGCCGTGGGCCTCCATGATGCGCGGAAGGTCCTTGGGGTTCTCGCGCTTACCGGCCCACGTGGTCGTGGTGCGCGCACCCGCGGGGGTCGACCCGGAGCGCTGCGTGCCGGTGTTCATGTACGCCTCGTTGTCGTAGCACAGGTAGATGAAGTCATCGTTACGTTCGGCGGCGCCGGAGAGCGCCTGGATGCCGATGTCGCCCGTGCCGCCATCGCCCGCCATGGCGAGGACGGTCATCTCCCCCTCGCGGCCGGTCGCGCGAAGTCCGGCCGCGAGGCCCGATGCCGCCGCGGCGGTGGACGGGAACGCGACGTTGAGCCACGGCACGCTCACCGAGGCGATCGGGTACATGCCGCCGAGCACCGTCAGGCAGCTCGCGGGGACAGTCATCACCATCTTCCCGTCGAGCGCCGCGGTGATCTGGCGAAGGGCGATGCCGATCCCGCAGCCGGCACAGGCGCGATTGCCCGGCAGGACGTACGAGGTGTCGGGGAGGTCGAGGATCTTCGTCGGCATCTTCAGCTCACCCCTCGAGGTGGAGGTTGATCCAGTCGGTCTCGCGCACGCGCAGGCCCGCCTCAGCGTCGGCCAGCGCGCGACGCGCGGCCCCCGCCAACTGGTCGACGGGCACGTCGCGGCCGCCGAGGCCGCACACGGCGCCGAAGACCGCCGGCGCATCCGGGGTGCCGAGCAGACAGCCGCGAAGGTCGGAGCAGATGGGACCCTCGTAGCCGTAGGCGAGCGCCTTGTCGTAGACGAGCGCGAGCTTGCGCCCTGCGAGCTTGCCGCGAAGGGCGGCGACCGGGAACGGACGGTAGGCCCGGATGCCGAGGACGCCGGCCTTCACGCCCTCTTCGCGAAGCTTCTCGGCGGCCACGGTCAGCTGCGTGCCGAGCGACCCCGCGGCCACGAGGACGACCTCGGCGTCATCGAGCATGTGCTCCCAAAGCAGCCCGCCCCACTGCCGACCGACCGCGGCGCCGTACTCCGAGTCGACCTTCGGGATGACGTCGAGCACCTCGAGCAGCGCACCATGCAGCTGCGCGCGGATCTCCATGTAGCCGCCGTGCCCTTCGCCCGAAGCGTCCGCGCGCGGATCGGCGATCACGACCGGCCCGATGTTGCGCGGGTCCGCGGGATCGACCACGGTCAACGGATGGTCGTACTTGGGAAGCCACGCGTCGATCACGGCGGCGTCGGGGACCGAGACCGGCATCATGGTGTGGGAGAGCAGGAAGCCGTCGTAGCACACCATCACGGGCACGTGCAGACGCTCCGCGATGCGGTACGCCTGCAGCGTCGTGTCGAGGATCTCCTGGTTGTCGCGGCAGTACAGCTGCACCCAGCCCGCATCGCGAACCGACATGGAGTCCTGCTGGTCGTTCAGCACGTTCCAAGGGGCCGCCATCGCGCGATTGGCGATGCACATGACGATCGGCAGCCGGGCACCCGCGGCCCACCAGACCTGCTCGGTCATGTACGCGAGACCGTTCGCGCTTGTAGCCGTGAACGTGCGCGCGCCGACCGTCGACGCCGCGATACACACGGTCAGCGCAGAATGCTCGCTCTCGACCGTGACGAACTCGGCGGGAAGTTCGCCGGACTCGACCCAGGCGGACAGCTGCTCGACCACCGGGGACTGCGGGGTGATCGGGTAGGCCGCGATGACCTGCACGCGCGCGAGCTTCGCGGCGGTGGCCGCGGCGTCGTTGCCGGTCATGACCTCCATGGATGCGGTGGCGAGCGCCGCGGCGCACGCGGACTCGGGGGCGCTCATCGTCCGGCCTCCTCGGCTGTGGCGGCGTCGATCGCGCATGTGCCGTGATCCGCTTCGGGTTCCATCGAGATGGCGCCCGCCGGACACTCCTGCGCGCAGATGCCGCAGCCCTTGCAGTACGCGAGGTCGATGACGGGGCCGATGCCCTGGGCGATGCATCCGTCCGGGCAGTAGACCCAGCAGATCTGGCAGGTCAGGCGACCCTGCTTGACCGCCAAGCACTTCGTCGCGTCCATCACGGGGCGGTCGTTGCGCCAGTCGCCCGTGCGACCGGCCTCGCCCACCGACGGGCGCGACATCGAGATCTCCTGACCGTTCTTCGTGGTGCTCACTGGTGCGCTCCTCCAGCCGTCGTGCACTCGAACGCGATCCTCGCGGCCTCGACGTTCTTGGCGCCTGCGGTCCCGGTGAAGACGTGGCCGATGGCCGCTTCAACGGCGTCCATGGTGATGAGCCCCGTGGCTCGTGCGAAGGCCCCGAGGATGGCGGTCGAGACCATCGGCTGGCCGCCGACGATCAGCCCGACCGCCTCCGCGGCCCCGGTGACGTCGGAGGTCACGACTCGGACTGCGCCGCCGATGCCGCCCGCAGCTACAAGCTGCGCCGCGTCCTTGGTGGTGTTCACGATGAGAGTCCCGCCCGGCTTCATTCCGGCCGCGGTGTGCGCGACCTCCACGAGCGAGTCGTCGAGGACCACGACGATGTCCGGCTCCGTGACCTGCGACAGCACGCGGATCGGCTCATGCGCGAGTCGCGAGGACGCGGTGATCGGCGCGCCCCGTCGCTCGGCCCCGAACGACGGCTGCGATGTCACGCCCGCGAATCCCGAGTGGAACGCTGCGTCGGCCAGGATCTTCGCGGCCGTGACGGCGCCTTGGCCGCCCCGGCCGTGCCAGCGGATCTCATGCACGTCGTCTGACGTTCCCGTCGTCATTGGGCTGCCGCCTCGCTGTCGCCGGTCCCGTCGGCTTCCCCCGGGAAAACTTCCAGGTCGATCCCGAGCATCTCCTTGGCCATGTCCCTCAGCCTGTATTTCTGGATCTTGCCGGAGGCCGTCATCGGGAACTCGCCGACGAAGAACACGTATTTGGGTGCCTTGTAGCGCGCCATGCGCGCCCTGGCGTATTCCTGCACGTCCGACTCGGTGATGTCCGCGCCCGCCGACTTGCGGACGAAGGCGCCGACCACTTCGCCATACTTCGCGTCGGGCACGCCCACGACCTGCGCGTCCTCGATGCCGGGCATGGTGTAGAGGAACTCCTCGATCTCGCGCGGGTAGATGTTCTCGCCACCTCGGATGATCATGTCCTTGATCCGGCCCGTGATGCGATAGTAGCCGTCCTCGTCGACCGTGCCGAGGTCCCCGGAGTGCAGCCAGCCGTCGGCGTCTATCGCCTTGTGGGTGGCCTCGGGCATCTTGTAGTAGCCCTTCATGACGTTGTAGCCGCGGCACAGCAGCTCACCCGGCACGCCCAGCGCCGAGTCCTCGCCCATCTCGGGGTCCACGACTCGGACCTCGACCTCGGGATGCTTGCGACCCACCGTCTCGCACTTGCGCTCGAGTGTGTCGTCGGTGTTCGTCTGGGTGAACACGGGCGACGCCTCCGTGAGCCCGTAGCAGATGGTCATCTCGCTCGCATGCATGCGGTCGATGACCTGTCGCATCGTCTCGACCGGGCACGGTGAGCCCGCCATGATGCCGGTCCGCAAGCTCGTGAGGTCGAACATGTCGAACATGGGATGCGCGAGCTCAGCTATGAACATCGTCGGCACTCCGTAGACGGCTGTCGCGCGCTCCTTCTGGATCGCCGCGAGCACCAGCAGAGGGTCGAAGCTCTCCACCATGACCATGGTCGCCCCGTGCGTGAGCACGGCGAGCACTCCGAGAACGCATCCGAAGCAGTGGAACAGCGGCACCGGCAGGCACACTCGGTCCTCGCCCGTGAACTTCTGGCCCTCGCCGATGAAGAACCCGTTGTTGAGGATGTTGCGGCTCGTGAGCATGACACCCTTGGGAAAGCCGGTGGTCCCCGACGTGTACTGCATGTTGATTATGTCGTCGGGGTGGAGATCGGCGGTGATCGCGCGAAGGGTCGAATCCGGGCTGTGCTCACCCAGGATGAGCAGCTCCGGGACGTTGAAGAAGCCGCGATGCTTCTCCGGGCCCATGTAGATGAGACTCTTGAGCATCGGGAACTCGTCGCTCGTCAGGTGCCCGCGCTGTTGCGTGGACGCCTGAGGCACCAGTTCGCGGATGATCCGAACGTAGTCCACGTCCCGGAAGGCGTCGATGATCACGAGCGCCTTCATGTCGGACTGTTTGATCACATAGGCGAGCTCGTGCGCCTTGTATACCGGATTGACGGTGACGAGCACGGCGCCGATCTTAGCGGTCGCGAACATGAACGTGATCCAGTCGGGCACGTTGCGCGCCCATATGCCGACGTGGTCCCCGCGCCCGATGCCGATGGCGAGGAGGCCCTTCGCGAGCCGGTCGACGCGCTCGTCGAACTGAGCGTACGTCCAGCGCAGGTCGCGGTCCGGGTACACGACGAAGTCGTGGTCCGGGCTGGCGGCCACCTGCCGCTCGAAGTACTGCCCGATGGCGAGGTCGGTGTGCAGCGTCACGTCCCGCCCCCTAGGAGGGAGCGTAGACGACGGCGAGGATCTTGGCGGTGCTGTCCGAACCGGCCCTGACCTGATGGGGGACGACGGAGTCGTAGTAGACGGAGTCGCCGGGTCCAAGAACGAGCAGGTCACGGCCGTACTCGACCTCGATCACGCCGCTGAGGACGAAGATAAGTTCCTCGCCCTCGTGCGAGGAAAGGTTGTGCTCCTCGGCGGGATTGACATCGATGAGGAACGGCTCCATGTGCCGGGTCGTCTTGCCCGACGCGAGCGAGAAGAACTCGAGCGTCCCGCCGCTCGTGGTGCCGGTCTCGAGGTCGCGCAGCCGCGCGACCGATTCAGCGGCCCCGCTCCGCGTCACGATGGGTCCGACGCCGGTGTCGTCGTCGAGCAGGGTGCCGAGGCGCACGCCGAGCGCCCGTGTGATCTTGATGAGCGGGGCCAGCGAGGGCACGAGTGCGCCGTCCTCGATCCCCATGATGAGCCGGACTTCGCAGCCGCTGCGCTCCGCGAGCTCCTCCACGGACAGGCCCAGGGATTCCCTGAGCGTAGTGACCTTCTTGCCGATACGACCCTGTTCGCCCATGCCCGAACACCCCTTTCCGCCAGCCCCCTCGACGGGGCAACGCGCGTACGGGAAGGTTACACCGAAAAGCGGGCCGGTGTGAGCGGTGCGAACGACGGGACCATCTGCGGTATCCAGACGATGGGCTATGCCGGTGGGAATGCGCTCTTGTACACTTATCGCACCAAGAGGCACTGACGGGTGTCATGGGATCGGGGGATCACTTGCGCAGTGGGATTCGTTTTCACGTCTTGCTCGTAGTCGCCGTTTCGGCGCTGCTGCTGCTTGCGACAGCAGCAGTCGCTTTCGCGTGGGACGAGCCGCACAGCCAGCCGGAGAAGATCGGGAGCAGCACCAACCACGGCTTCACCATCACGGGCCAGCCATGCAGCAGCTGCCACACCCCTGCCGTCGTCGGGGCTGACCAGGATTGCGGCGTGTGCCATGGGGACCTCTTAATCGGCACCCCCTCAATCGTTGGCGGCAAGGGTCCGCACGGCGTGTACACCGCTGGAAGCGACCGCTGCGGCACATGCCATACCCTGCATGCGGCAGCCGGCACCAAGCTGCTCCCCACCGCCACCATCACCTCCACGTGCTCCACGTGCCATGACGGCACCGGCGGCCGCGGTGTCTACGGCGCCATCGCCGCACGAGGCAAGGTCGCCACCTCGGCGCACCACATCGACGTCACCAATGCCGTCCCCGGCGGCAGCGCCGCCACGGGCGGCAGCTCGACCATGTCGTTCAGAGGTGCCGGCGGCATGCTGGGCTGCGACGACTGCCATTCTCCGCACGACTCGCAGACCGTCGCCGCGTTCACCGGCGACCGCATGCGCACCGACTTCGACTACGTGACGGCGCGCCCGGCGAACTTCCGCATGACCAACAAGCTGCTGCGCAAGAACCCGGGCAGCTCCACGGCCACCGTCACGGTCTATGGTTCGGACTGGTGCCTGGCGTGTCATGCCGGGCGTGTCGCGGCCGGCTCGCTCCACAACCACCCGGCCGACTCCGCCGCCACCACGGCCACGCCGTTCTTCTTCGAGAACGTGGCGAGACTGACGGCCGATACCACGACCGGCGTGACCGTTCTGGGCACGATGGGACGCACGAACCGCGGGTTCCTGATGCCCTGGCCGCGCACGGCCCAGCAGGGTGGCCACAAGCCGATCTGCCAGCAGTGCCACGCGGACAGCCGGACGGTGGGCGTGCTCGTCGATCCCGGGGCCACGGCGAAGGCCGCCGTATGGTCGGTCACCGCCACTGACGGTCGTGCTCCGGCCGACGTGCCGCAGTTCCAGAGCTTCCCGCACGAGACGGTGAACGACAACCTCCTCGTGGAGTCGGACGACAACCTGTGCCTCAACTGCCACCCGACGGCGCAGCTGCCGTAGTCAGGCCCACGCCGCGAGCGATCCTAAGAAGAAGGGCGACGCCGATGGCGTCGCCCTTCTTCGACCCAACCGCGATGTCGCGGCGCGTCTACTTCTAGCCTTTCACGGGCGGCTCGGGGGCCGCTGATGCGTCCGGCTGCACAGGCTGCGAAGCCTCGAGGGGCGTCGTCACCGCGGGGCTCTCGACCACCGGCGCGGCGGGTGCGGCAGGCGTCTGCGTGGACGCGTACCACGTCCTCCATGCCGCCAGCTCCTTGAGAGCGGGCCACTCGGCGAGCGCCAGGTACAACAGAGCACCCAGGTTGACCACCGGGACGAGCATGAGCAGGCTGAGCGCACCGTTGTGCCCGGACTTCTTGAACAGCTGCCAGAAGGCGAACACCACCACGGCGATGACCGCCAGCGCGAAGATGAACCCGATCGCGCCTCCCAGCGGGAACCCGTGTCTCGCGAAACCTCCGCCCATCCTGCCATAGCCACCGAAGCGCTGAGCGGCAGCACCGGCACCCGGTGCGAATCCTCGACCAAACATGTTGACTCCTCTCGTGCGAGCGGGCATCCGTTGAGGCCCGTCGATCTCGGCTCGTCGGGGCGGCCGCGCGCGGCGCGCGGGTCGCCCCACAACGAATCATGGACTCCCGGCGGTCCAGGCACATCCTCCGGCGGGCGTATCCCGGCCTACCGCGCCGGTAGCATCCCGACGGACCGTCGCTACCTCTGAGGCGAGGTCAGCAACCGCTCGAGTGACTCGATGAAGTGCTCGCGGTCCTCGTCAGTGAACTTGGAGGGACCGCCCGTGCGGCCGCCCGCGCGCCGGTGCTTCTGCTCGGCATGGCGGACCTCCATCTCGATGTCGATGGTCGCGAGATAGAAGATCCGTCCGCGTGGCGACACCGCGCCGGCACCGCGCCCTATCGCCATGGCAGCGACGCCGATGTCCTGAGTGACCACGACATCGCCTGGCGAGAGGCGCTCGATGATCGCGAAGTCGGCCGCGTCCCGACCGGTGGTGACCTGGACCGCCTCGACACCGGGTCTCACGTACTTGGCCAGGTTCTGACCCGAATCCGCGACCAGCACGACCGACGCTCCGTGGGAGCGCGCGGTCGTGATGGCCTCGCGCGTCACCGGGCAGGCGTCGGCATCTATGAAGACAGTGATCATGGGTCCACTCTAGCCGAAAGGGACTCGGACGGGCGGTCCGGCGATCACAGCTGCGGGCGGTTCACATACAGCGAGACCGCCCCGCGAAGGGACGGTCTCGATCCAGGTTCTGTGGCGGGATGCACGGGGCTCGAACCCGCGACCTCCGGCTTGACAGGCCGGCGCTCTAACCAACTGAGCTAGCACCCCATGCTGCAAGACAGCATCGAGATTCTAGCGGCCATGGACGCGTATGTCCACAACTCCGATGACCGCCCCTGTCCGCAGCATGCCCATCGGAGCGCCGTGACTTCGCGCGACCGGCAATGGGAACATCTGTAACACAGAGACGACTCGGAGGTTCCGTATGTCCACCGCGAGCTCCACCACTCCCGAATCGCTGTTGGCGCAACTCGAGGCCCGCCTCGCCGATCACGACCGTCCCGCGGTGGTCACCGCGGCGCTGGCCGCCGTCGAAGACGGCCGGATCGGGATCGGGGAACTCTACTCCCAGGTGCTCGGGCCTCTCATGGTCCGTGTCGGCACCGGATGGCAGACGGGTCAGGTCCGCATCTGGGAGGAGCATCTAGCCACCTCCGCCGTGCGCACGATCGTCGAGGCGCTGTATCCCAAGGTCCTCGCGAAGAAGTCCGAACGCGAAGAGACGGGCCGCCGTGTCCTTCTCGCCTGTCCGCCGCACGAGTACCACGACCTGGGGCTGCGCATGCTCTCGGACAGGTTCGAGCTCGCGGGCTGGACCGTGTTCCTGCTCGGTGCGGACGTCCCCGGTGCCGAGCTCCTGGATGCCTCCAGGAAGCTCGACGTCGAGCTCGTGGTCATGACCACGAAGACACTCTTCGGGCAGGTCAAGGTGCGCGAACATGTCGATCGTCTGGCGAAGATAGCCCCCGGGCTCCGCGTCCTGGTGGACGGCACATTCTACACCTGCGACACCGGCGGCCTGTGCGAGGAGGAGATCTTCGACGAGTCGGAGTTCTTCGCCCGGGCGGAGGACTGACGTGCTGTCGCTGCGCATCGCAGTCAGGTTCCTGCGAACGAGCCCGGTGCAGTCCGGGCTCATCATCGCCGGCATCGCCGTGGGCATCGCTGTGCAGATCTTCGTCGGCTCACTCATCACGAGCCTTCAGGCCAACCTGCTCAATCAGACCATCGGATCCGCCAGCCACGTCACGATAGTGGCGATCAAGGACGGCGACCCGGTCACGTACAGCGACCTTGTCAAGAAGACCGTCCGCTCGTCGTCGCTCGTGCGCACGGTGGTTCCGGTCCGAACGGTCACGGCGGTCTTCACCAAGAACACCCAGAACGTGCCGCTTTCCGTCACCGGCGGCGATCTCACCAACCTCGACACGATCTACAAGCTCACCGCGCGCACACAGCGCGGCCGGGCGAGCCTGGGCAACGGCGAGGTCATGGTGGGCAAGGACTTCGCGGACAAGTACGCGGTCTCTCCCGGGGACAGGATCTCGCTCAACCTGCCGAGGCAGGCGCCGGTGAACCTGCGGGTGTCCGGAGTCTTCGATCTCGGCAGTTCGGCGGCCAACGCCCGCTCGGCGTTCACCGGATCAGGCTTCGCGCAGCGGGCGCTCGGGATCTCCTCCGACAAATACTCCGCGATCCAGGTGCAGATGACGGACCCGTTCGAGTCCAAGGCCGTCGTGGCCGACTGGCAAGGCCACCTCAAGGTGCAGGGCATCAAGGTCAACGACTGGCAGGTCGAGAACAAGGACCTTCTCTCCGCGCTCGCGAGCCAGGGGTCGTCGAGCTACATGATCCAGGTGTTCGTCTTGGTGGCGGTTGCGCTCGGCATCGCATCGACCCTCGCGATCTCGGCGGTGCAGAAGACCAGGCAGATCGGCATCCTCAAGGCGCTCGGCCTGTCGGACTCCGCGGCCGGTTCGATCTTCCTTTGGCAGGCGACGATCATGGGCGTGGTCGGAGTCGTCGGGGGGATCGCGCTGGGTCTGCTGCTCACGACCGGGTTCACGCTCGGCACCGCCAAGAGCGGCAGCGGCTTCCCTATCGTCGTCCAGCCGTCGTTCATCGCCATCTCAGCTGGGATCGGCCTGACGGTGGCGCTGCTCTCCTCGGTGATCCCGACGCGCAAGACGACCCGCCTCGATCCGATCGAGGTGATCCAGAATGGCTGACGCGCTCGTGACGGCCGAAGGGCTGGGCAAGACCTACGGGGTCACCAACCCCACTCGGGCGCTCGACGGGGTGAGCTTCGAGATAGACGACGCGGAGTTCGTGTCCATCATCGGCCGGTCGGGGTCGGGAAAGTCCACGCTTCTCAACCTGGTCGGCCTGCTCGACACGCCCACAGACGGCAGCCTGAGGCTCGACGGCCACGACGCCGCCTCTCTGGACAAGGACGGCCGGTCCCACCTGCGCAACGGCCTGCTCGGGTTCGTCTTCCAGTTCCACTACCTGCTGCCCGAGTTCAGCGTCATGGAGAACCTCACCATGCCCGCCCGGATAGCGGGCAAGCCGGCCGACAAGTCCGAAGGCGCCTTCGTCGAGGAGCTCGTGGAGATGCTCGGCCTCGAGGGACTGTCGAAGAAGGGCGCGAACGACCTGTCCGGCGGCCAGAAGCAGCGGGTGGCGATCGGCCGGGCGCTCATGAACCGCCCGCGGATCGTCCTGGCCGACGAGCCGACGGGCAACCTCGACACCGAGAACACCGAGGCGGTCTACGAGCTGTTCCGCCAGTTCAACCAGCAGTGGGGCACGACGTTCATCATCGTGACCCACGATCAGGCGATCGCCCAGCGCACGGATCGCATCATCGAGATCCGCGACGGGCGGCTGGTCCAGGACGTCCGCAACACATACGGCAAGCCGGTGGCGATGCTCGGGGAAGGCCTTCCGGGTCGCTAGGCGCCGGTCTTGCCGCGGGACGAGGGCCGCGGACTGCGCCTTGAACGAGAGAGTGCGCGCTTCGAGTCGTCGAGTCAGAACAGCCTCGACGTCCCGCCGCTCTCCTCGCCTTGTCCTTCTGCACGAGGAGGGACCAGGTCTCCCAGGATCTCGGCCATCTGGCGGGCGTTGCGCTGAGCGTAGTCGTGAGCGTTGTTGTTGAACATGACGAACGTCTCGTCGGCCTCGGCGGCGATCTCGCGAAGCCGCGGCTCCCACTCGCGGAGCTCCGCGTCCGAGTAGTCCCAGTCGAAACGCTCGGTCGAACTCTCGGTCCGCTTGAACCACGTCTGCTGGTTGCGGCCGTGGAGTCTGACGTAGCTCCAGTCCGAGGTCACGGCGGCCAGCGGCGGCATCGTGGAGCGGTCGTCGAACTGAGGAGCGTCGACCGACACGTACGTCAGCCCGCGGTCCGCCAAGAAGCGCAGGGTCGGCTCGCGGTGCGCGTCGTCGACCCACGACGGGTGACGGAACTCGACGAGCATGCGCGCAGGCGCCAACTTGGCCGCCGCATACTCGATGTAATCGAGGTTGCGCAGCTCCTGCTCGCGGGAGAGCGCGGTGAAGAACGGCGGGAACTGCATGAGCACTCCTCCGAGCTTGCCGACCTCAGCCAGCGGCTCGATGGCGTCCATGAAGATGTCGAACGACGCGTCGACCATGTCGTGCGAAGGGTCGAGCACGCGCCCGCGCGTCGTCACGGCGTGCGGGAAGTCGCGCAGCTCCGGGGGCATGGCGCGCTCGTCGACCTCGTGGCCCGTCATCATGCCGTACGCCTTGATGTGGAAGACGAAGTCATCCGGCGTCCGCTTCGCCCACGCCTGGGCGTACGAGCGCTGCGGAAGCGCGTAGAACGGCGAGTCGACCTCGACGGTGTCGAACCTGGCCGCGTAGTAGCGGAGGCGCTGTTCGGGCGTGCTGACGCCCGGCGGATACCACAGTGCCGCCATGGTCTTCTCGGTCCAGCCGCACGTGCCGATGTGTATGTGGCCCATGCGTGGAGTGTACCCGGCCGCTGCGACACCAGCCCCGCGGCACGAGTCGCGGGCGCCAGCGCGCCTACGCGCCGTATCCCTGGTCGACCACGACGCCGTCGCGCATGGAGATGGTGCGGTCGCACGCGGCCGCGACCTCTGGGTTGTGCGTCACGAGCACGAACGTCGTGTGCATGTCGGTGTTGATCTTCCGCATCATGCGCACGATCTCATCAGAGGTGACCGTGTCCAGGTCGCCGGTAGGCTCGTCGCCCAGTACGATCTTGGGCGAATTGACGAGCGAACGGGCGATGGCGACCCGCTGCTGCTGGCCGCCGGACAGCTCGCTCGGGAGGTGCTTCGCCCGGTCCGCGAGCCCGACTAGATCGAGGAGCTCGCCCGCCCGCATTGCGGCGGCGCTGCGCGACAGGCCGGCGTACTCGGCCGCCTGCGCCACGTTCTCCGTGGCGTTCATCGTGGGGATCAGATTGAAGCCCTGGAAGATGAAGCCGATCTCGTGAGCGCGGACCCGTGTGAGCGCTCGGCCCCGCAGCCCGTCGACGCGGCGGCCGTTGAGCCACACCTCGCCCGAATCCGGCGAGTCGAGACAGCCCACAAGGTGCATCGCGGTCGACTTCCCCGATCCCGACGGCCCCACGATGGCGACCATCTCACCCTCCGCGACCTCGAACGCGGCGCTGCGCAGGGCGTCCACGAAGTTCTCCTTGCCGAGCTTGTAGCGCTTGGCGAGGTCGACCGCGCGGATGACCGGGGTCGGGCCGGCGGCCACATCCGGCGCGTCACCATACAGCGTCCCGACGACGTCACTCATGGCGCAGCGCCTCCACCGGGTTCATGTTCGCCGCGTGCCATGCCGGGTACAGCCCGCTCAGGACTCCGAGCACCGTCGCGAACAGGACGGAGCCGACGGCGAGCCGGGCTGTGACCAGGAACAGCGGCGCGCCGGAGACCTCCATCGCGGCGTTCACCACGCTCGTGAACATCCAGCCGAGCACGAGGCCCGTCAGCCCACCGGTCAGGCCGATGATCGCAGCCTCGGCGATGAACTGTCGCATGATGGCGCCGTTGGATGCGCCGATGGCCTTGCGGATGCCGATCTCGCGCGTGCGCTCGGATACCGCCATGGTCATGGTGTTGATGACCGACAGCCCGCCGACCATGAGCGAGATCATCGCGATGCCGATGATGATCGCGTTCAGCGTGGACAGCGACGCGACGATCTGCGTGATGAAGTCCGTGGGGCCGGAGGCCTTGAGGTCCGGTATCTCGTGGTTGATCAGCCGGGCGATGACATCCGGGTTCTTGCCGGGCTTCACATACACGACGATGCTCGTGGCGAGCTTGTGCGGGTCGATGGACTGCCTGATGGCCGCAGGAAGCGTGTCGGCGTAGAGATCCTGAGCGTCACGCATGCTCATCACGACCGCCTGGTCGGGCGCGGTCAGCGTCTTCTCGGCGATCCCGACGACCTCGAACTTCTTGTCGCGGATCTTCACGGTCCCGCCGACCGTGGCGCTCAGCTTGTTCACGATGTCCGAGCCGACGGTGACCTTGCCGTCCTCGCCGGGCCGCAGCTCGCGGCCCTGAGCCATCTTCACGATGAACGTCTCGTAGCCGCGGTCGCGCCCGTCGCTGGCGTTGATGGTTGGGATGTTGCCGAAGGAGACGGTCGGGATCTGCTTGTCGAGCAGCATCCCCAGCGAGGCGGATGCCCGCGCCACACCGGGCACGCGCTCGAGGTCCGAGATGCGGTTCGATGACAGCGGGTTCGTCGCGAGCCCGAGGAGTGTGGAGCCCGAGGTGACCGTCACCTTGTCGCCGTAGTAGCGGACGCCACCGTTGACGAGCAGCGTCAGCTTCTCAGTCATCGCGCCCATGACCACGAGCGACAGCACGCCGATCGTGATGCCGAATATGGTGAGGAACGCTCTCAGTTTCCGGCGGAAGACGTTGCGGACGAAACGCATCGCTACTTTGCGCCCATCGTCTTCGAGATGTTCGCGGGGTCGAACTTCAGCGTCGTGCCGGCGATCGTGAACGCCGCGACCTTCCACTCCGCGCCTTCGCGCACGAGCACGCATGAACCGGGGACCGTGGCGCCGAAGGCCTTGCCGCTGAAGACCAGCGTCACAGTGTCTGTCGCGCGCTGGTCGGCCGTGGCGGTGATCTGGCCTTCTTGGCCCTCGGCGGTCAGTTTGACCTTCGCCGTCTGGCCCGACCACGCGACCTTCTCGAAGGTGATGGACGGCTTGGACGCCGACTGCTCGAGCGCGCTCCACTGCGCGTCCGACACCTTCTTGAGGCTTTCGGAGGGGACCAGCTTCTTGAGGCCCGCGGTGTTCTGCGACAGCATCGCCTCGGTGAAGGCGATGGTCGTCTCGATGCGGGCACGGGAGCCAGACGCGCCGCTGGACAGCAGCCTGAAACCGAAGTAGGCGGCACCGACCACCAGGACGAGAGCCAGCCCGGCCACGATCATCGCGATGAGCGGACTCGGGCGGGGAGCCACGACCTCGTCCTCGGGGATGTCCGGGATCAGTTCCGCGGGGACCTCGGGAGCGGGATCCCGGGGCGCCGCGGCGTCGGCCGCGTGCGACTCGGCGCTCTCGAACTCCCCGGCCGCATGCGATTCGATGCTGTCGGGACCTTCGGCCATCGTGCCTCTCCGCTCCATCTCACCGCGGCTGGATGCCGCGCGAACGCAGACAGCATATCATCTGACCGGTGCGCCTTCCCCGCGCGAAAGGCCGATCAGGATGCCCGAGATCCGACCCGTGGAGCGGCCGCGCGTTCAGCCGATCGGCATCTCGTAGATGCGCCAGCGCTTGTACTCGCGACCGCCCATGAACGCGCTCGGGCGCAGGATGAGCTTGTTGTCCTCCAGCAGCATCGACGGCTCGCACTCGGTGTAGCCCCGCGCCTGACCGTAGCGCAGCACCTCGTCGAACAGGAGCGCGTCCACGCCCACCTGCCGATGTTCCGGCACCACACCGAAGAACATGAGCCGCACCCGCGGTATGCGCCGCCTCACCGCGAACAGGCGGGCCAGGCGCACGAGGTCGGAGTCGCCGTACCACTTCCAGCGAGGCCGCAGCGCCCAGTAAGGGTCGGGCAGCGCGCCGAGCACCGCCGCGACCTCGCCGTCCACGTAGCCGAATCTGATAAGGCCCGGGTCGACGATGGGCTTCAGCGACTCCACGAGCACGTCAGCGTCGGCGTCCGTGATCGGAAGGAAGCCCCAGTTGTCGGCCCACGCGCGGTTGTAGATCTCGACGATGAGACGCACCTCGTCCTCGATGTGCTTCATGTCCGCTGGCCTGGAGGTCACGCGCCCACGGCGGCGCACTCCGTTGGCTATGCGGGCCAGGCGGACCGGAGGGGGCGACTGTGCGTCGATCATGTACGCGACGTAGTCCTTCGCCTTCGCCATGCCCCAGCCCTCGAGCAGCGTCGAGTAGTACGGGAAGTTGTGGGTGAGCTCCACGGTGGGCGGGTACTCGAATCCCTCGATCAGGACGCCCTGGCGCTCGTGTGTGGCGTTCGAGTACTGGCCCGGACCGCGCATGACGGTCATCCCGCGCGCGACCAGCCACTCGCGCGCCGCGTCGAGCAGTGCCCCCGCGGCCTCCGCGTCGTCCTCGACGTCGAAGAACCCGAAGAAGCCGATTGCGGCGTGGTAGTGCTCGTTGAACCTGCGGTTCACTGCCGCCGAGACCGTGCCGACCGCACGCCCGTCACGTCGCGCGATGAAATGCCGGACCTCCGCGTCGCGGTGGTACTCGTTCTCCTCGGTCAGCAGGCCCTTCACACCAAGCAGCCGGCTGCCGAGGAGGTCGGCGTCCAGCGGCGGCGTCCAGTCGGGATCGCCGTGGTACAGCGTCCACGGGAAGAGCGCGAACTCACGGATCCTGGGATCTCCCAGGCCGAATCCCTCCACCGTCAGTGACCCTGCCATCTGCTTCCTTTCGATCATATGCGGCCTCAGTCCAGGATCAGCCGGTTGCGTACGAACAGCCGTGAAGACAGCCATATGAGCAGACCGTCGATCGCGGTCAGCACGAGCGTGATGACGAACAGGACGGGTCCGGGCCGCCAGGTCTGCACGGAGTCCAGCACCACGATCTGCACGTCCGCCGGCATGACGGAATAGACGCCGACGAACAGCAGCATGATCGCCGGGAAGAACAGGATGAGCCCCATGCTCAGGCGGAGGTTCGCCTGGCGCACGGTCTCCGACTTCAGCGAGACCATGACGCCGATCGTCGCGCACAGCACCGTGACCAGCAGACCGAGCACGATGACGCCGAACGCCTCCTCCCACCGCCACAGCAGCGGGTGGAGCCAGGGCTGCGCCCGCGGAACGACGACGTTGACCGTGACCAGGCTCATGGCCGCCACCAGCAGCAGCATCCCCCATGCGAAGACGACCGCCGCCGCCACCTTGCCGAGTAGGATTGCCCCGTCGGACAACCGTGATGCAAGGAGCGTCTCGAGTGTGTGCCGCTCCCTCTCGCCCGCGAAGGAGTCCGCCACGACGGCCATTACCAGCATCAGCGGCAACCAGGCCGCCGTGAGCGCGGACCACGGGACGGTGACCCACAGCGACCCGCTACGCGCTGGGATCGCCACCCCGAACACGAGCACGACCAGCCCGAAGAAGCCGATGGAGCCGCGCATCCCCATGCCACGGAACAGCACCTCGCGCCACTCCTTGAGCATCACGATCCACGCGTCAGCCAGCATCGCGCTCCGCCTCCCCCACGATGTTGAGGAACGCATCCTCGAGGCTGTCCGCCGCCCGGCGGACCTCCTCGATGTCGGCGCCGGCGCCTACCACGAACGCGACCACCGGCGGAGTCGTCCCTCCGGTCGCGAGCTCCACGCACAGCCGGCCGTTGACGACGACTGCACCAGCGACATCCTGTCGGGAGCGGAGACCGTCCAGAAGGCTGGGAGTGAAGCCCCGGCCCGCGATCTCCAAGCGGTTGCCAGCGGCGGCCACGCGGATCTCATCCGGATGGCCGTGCGCGATCAGCCGCCCGCGTCTCACGACGCCGACTTGCGAGCACAGGCGCTCCGCTTCCGCGAGGTTGTGCGTGGTGAGGAACACCGTCAGGCCTTCTTCGGCCACCAGGCGCAGCAGGTCCTCGCGAAGGGCGGCTGCGGCAATGGGATCCAAGCCAGCAGTCGGCTCGTCCAGGAACACGAGGCGTGGGCGGTGCAGCAGCGTCCGGAGCACGGCGAGCTTCTGCTTCATCCCGCGGCTCCAGGTACCGACGAGTTCCCCACGGCGGTCCCACAGCCCGATGCTCTCGAGCAGCTCCTTGATGCGCGCCTCGCGCTCACCCTTCGGGATCCGCCAGACCCGGGCGAAGAATTCCAGGTTCTCCCACGCTGACAGCCGCTCATACAGGCCGCTGTGCTCCATCAGGGCGCCCGACGCGGCGCGGATGGCGGGAGCGCCCGTGCGGATGTCGTGACCGAGCACCTCGATGTCCCCCGAGGTGGGTGCGAGCAGACCCAGCAGCAGGCGGATGGTGGTGGTCTTGCCGGACCCGTTGGGTCCCAAGAACCCGAAGACGGTGCCCTCGGCCACCTCGAGAGTGAGGCCGTCGACGGCGCGAATGGAAGCGAAGTCGCGGGTCAGGCCATCCGTGCGGATCGCGGGGCTCGGCATCGGGATAGAGGGTCCGTCCTGTGTGCTGCACGTGTCCGAAGGTCTCTTGGCACCATCGTACCGCAGCGCCCGTACCATCACCGATGCGCTACGATGGTGCGCAGCACACGCGCCCGAGTGCGGCACCTCTCCGCCACCTGGAACGGAGCGAATCCCCTTGAGGATCGGCTTCTTCACGGACACGTACACGCCGCAGATCAACGGCGTCGTAACCTCCATCAGCCTCTTCGCCAGCGAACTCGAGCGTCAGGGGCACGCGGTCTACATCTTCGCGCCCACGCCGCGGCAGCCCAAGGACGGTCCGCACGTCATCCGAGTGCCCTCTGTACCGCTGGTCTTTCAGCCGGAGATGCGCCTCGCAGCCGCCTACAACGCGCGGGCACACTCCCTCGTCAAGCGCGCGAACCTCGACATCATCCACAGCCACGACCCGTTCGCCATCGGGCTGTTCGGCCTCGCAATGGCCAAGCGCTTCAGGCTGCCGTACGTACACACCTATCACACGCTCTACCCCGAGTACGTACACTACATCTGGGACACATGGCTGACGCGCGAGCTCGCGGAGCGTATGAGCCGCGACTTCTGCAACCAATGCGACACGGTCATCGCGCCTTCCACCAAGATCCGCGAAGCGCTTCTGAGTTGGGGAACGCGGAAGCCGATCGTCACCCTGCCGACCGGGGTGAACACCGCGGAGTACTGCGAGCGCGACGAGGCAGGCGTGGCCGAGTTCCGGGAGCGGTTCGGGATCAAGCCGGATGAGCGGCTCCTGACCTTCGTCGGTAGGCTCGGCCTGGAGAAGAACGTGGACGCTCTCGTGGACGCCATGAACTTCGTTCGGACCCCCGGCACCAAGCTGATGATCGTTGGAGACGGGCCGTACCGCGCGGACCTCGAACGCCACGCGAAGAAGGACAAGGTGGCCGACAAGATCATCTTCACGGGCTACCTGAACCGCGAGGACGTCACGCACGCATATCAGGCGTCGGACCTGTTCTTCTTCGCCTCGCTCTCCGAGACTCAGGGGCTCGTCGTCGGCGAGGCACTCGCCTCCGGCCTTCCCGTGGTGGCTGTGGACGATCTGGCGATCGCTGACGCGGTCACCGACGACGAGAACGGCTTCTTGGTCCCCGAGGACCCGCAGGCGCTCGCGCACGCGGCCGACCGCGTGCTGGGCGACGCCGAACTGAGCCGGCGGCTGTCTATCGCCGCCACCGAGCGCGCCCGGGAGCTGTCCATCGTCCATCAGACGCACCGGCTGCTCGGGGTATATGAGGAGTTGCTGGAGGGACGTCCGGCGCGCCGCCGGACCGGGGCGCGTCCGCGCACTCGCCGGATCCGCGTGGTCCGTCAGCTCCGCGCCCTGTCCTCGAGGAGTGATCAGCTTGTCCGACAGATGCGAGCACGTTTCCGCGATTGATCCCGACCCGCCCCGCTCGAGCCGGGGGTGCGAGGAGTGCGAGCGGCCGGGCATGCCCTGGGTCCACTTGGGCGGTTCTCTTGTCGATGCCGAGGGGAAACTGCTGTGACGCCGCCGGCACTCGGGTCGGGAGGCCCGTATGCCTGACGGGCCGATGGAGCCCGCCGGCGAACAGCCGACCGAGCCAGCCAGGCGCTCAGCGCTGTCGGTGGCCTTCGAATGGGTAGTCATCGTCGTGCTCGCGGTGGCGCTGTCGCAGGCTACGAGGACCTGGGTCGTCGCCACCTACACCGTCCCGACGCCTTCCATGGTCCCGACCATCCAAGTCGGCGACCGCTTCCTCGTCGACAGGATCGTCTACCGCTACCGCTCGCCGCAGCCCGGCGACATCGTGCTGTTCGACGACCCGCGCCGCGAGCTGCCCGCGCTGGTCAAGAGGGTCATCGCAGTGGCTGGCCACACGGTCGACCTCAAAGACGGGCAGGTGCTGATCGATGGAGTCCCCGCCTACGAGCCCTACACGCACGGGGCGGCCAGCACCCTCGAGACCGTGAGGATGCCGGTGACCGTGCCGCCGGGCTTCGTGTGGGTGATGGGCGACAACCGTACCGATAGCGCGGACAGCCGCTTCTTCGGCCCGATCCCGGTATCCACGATCCATGGACGCGCATGGTTCACCTACTGGCCTCCGGGCGACATCGGGCCGCTGCGCTGACGCACGAGCCGCGGGACCGGGTCCTCGGTCGCCCGGCGCTTGCCAGTCCCACGTCTCCTCGCGCATAATCGAACACGTGTTCCCCGCACGTCTGTTCGATATCCCACGCTCGGAGGCGCACCATGCCGTCCACCGCATCAGTCCAGCCCCCCGCCCTCGCGCAGCCCGCCTCGCCCGAGGCGTTGGGCGCGGTCCTCGGGGACCTCAACTCCGCGCAGCGCGACGCCGTCACGCACGGCGACGAGCCGCTGCTCATCATCGCGGGCGCGGGCACCGGCAAGACCACCACGCTGGCCCACAGAGTGGCGCACCATATCGCGACGGGTGTCGACCCCAGGCGCATCCTGCTGCTCACGTTCACGCGCCGCGCGGCGTCCGAGATGTCGCGGCGCGTCGACGGCATCCTGCGTCGCGTGCGCGAGGAAGCGCCCGGCGCACTGGGCGGCGGAGCGGTGTGGGGCGGCACGTACCACGCGATCGCCACGCGCCTCCTTCGCCTTCACGGGCCCTCGATAGGCCTCGACCCGTCGTTCACGATCCTGGACCGCGGCGATTCCGAGGACCTGATGGGCGTCGCGCGCACCAAGATGGACCTCGGCAGGACCGACCGGCGGTTCCCGCAGAAGGGCACCTGCCTGGACATCTATTCGCGCTGTGTGAACTCCGGCGAGTCGCTCGAAGACGTGCTCGAACGATCCTTTCCGTATTGCCGCGAGCATGAGGACGACCTCAAAGCACTCTTCGGAGCCTACGTGGACCGCAAGTCCGACGGCAACGTGCTCGACTACGACGACCTGCTGCTGTTCTGGGATGGCCTGCTGGCGGACGATGCGGCCGGAGACGAGGTCCGCCGCCGCTTCGACCGCGTACTCGTCGACGAGTACCAGGACACGAACGTGATACAGGCCAGGATCGTGCGCGGACTGCGCCCGGACGGCACCGGCGTCACGGTGGTCGGTGACGACGCGCAGTCCATCTACAGCTTCCGCGCGGCCGAGGTCCGCAACATCCTCGACTTCCCCGCGCAGTTCCCGGATGTCACCGTGGCTTCGCTCGAGCAGAACTACCGGTCGACCCAGCCGATCCTGGTAGCGACCAACCGGATCATCGCCCAGGCAGTCGAGCGCCACGACAAGGAGCTGTGGACCGCGCGCGAGGGCGGCGAGACGCCCGCCGTGGTGTCGTGCGCCGACGAGGACGAGCAGACCGAGTTCATCGTGCGAAGGGTGCTCGAGCATCGCGAAGAGGGGATGCAACTCAAGCGTCAAGCCGTCCTGTTCCGGGCGACGCACCACTCGCTGCCACTGGAGGTCGAGCTCGCGCGGCGAAACATACCATTTCACAAGTACGGCGGCCTGCGCTTCACGGAGACGGCCCACGTGAAGGACCTCGCCGCCTTCCTTCGCCTGGCCGACAATCCGCGCGACCTGTCGGCCGGCCTGCGGGTGCTGACACTGGTACCCGGGGTCGGGCCGAAGACGGCACAGGACCTTATGGAGACCCTCGCGCAGGCGAACGGCGACTTCACCTCCTGGGCCGATGCGGGCGCGCCCGGCGCGGCGGCACGCGTCTGGTGGCCGGACCTCGTGTCCCTGATGGTGACCATGACCTCGCCCGGCGCGCCGCCGCTGACGGGCCAGGTGCACGCGATCCGTGGCTTCTATAGGCCGCTGCTCCAGGGCCGCTACGACAACAGCGAGGCGCGACTGCGAGACCTCGAGCAGATCGAGCGGCTCGCCGCGCGCTTCGACGACCGCGAGACGATGATCGCCGACATGGCGCTCGACCCGCCCGCGTGGACCGAGGACCTCGCCGGTCCGCCTCTCATCGACGAGGACTTCCTGATCCTGAGCACTATGCACTCCGCCAAGGGCCTGGAGTGGGACGCCGTGTATGTGATCCACGCGGCCGACGGCAATATCCCCTCCGACATGGCCACTGGATCGGTGGAGGAGACCGAGGAGGAGCGCCGCCTGTTCTACGTGGCGTGCACACGGGCGAAGGACTGGCTCTACGTGTGCCATCCCCTGCGCTACTACAAGTCGCCCCGGAACCACGCGGACTCGCACGGTTACTCGCAGCTGACGCGCTTCATCACCGACGGCGTGCGGTCCGCGTTCCGCACCGAACCAGGCGGCGAGCGTACCGGAGGCGCCGACGAGCGCCCGTGCACGGAGCACGTGGGCGCGGACATCCGCGCGAAGCTGCGGGCAGCCTGGGGGTGAGTGGCATGTCGCGCGACTCGTAGGGGGACGCCCCGTTGGGGCATCATCCCAACGCAGGCCTTCACCAACCCCCTGCAGAGTCGGAGGACGTCGATGACCGGCAAGCTCAGCGTTCTCGTCATCGGCTCGGGCGCGGCCGGCTCGGCGGCTGCCCGCGCACTCGTCGCAGGCGGCGCGGATGTCACACTCGCGGAGCCCGGCCGTGTCGGCGGCTCGTGCCTGTGGTTCGCCTGCATGCCGAAGAAGGCTCTGTACAACGCCGCCCACTCGGCCCGCGCGCTGTCCCGCGCCGAGCAGTACGGCCTGTCGGTCGAACATGCGGGCGTCGACTGGCCCTCCGTCCTCGCCTGGAAGTGGCATGCCCAAGAGACGTACGCGGGCGACCAGGAAGCCCTGATGACCTCGCGCGGCATCCGAGTGGTCAAACTGCCGGCGAAGTTCGTCGGTCCCGGGCGCGTCCAGCTGGGCGACGAGGTGCTCGAACCTGACGCCATCGTGGTCGCCACCGGTTCTCAGCCCGTGCGGCCCCCGGTGCCCGGTGCCGAGCTCGCCGACGTGAGCATGGACGCGATGAGCTACGAGTCGCCACCTCGCCATCTCGTGATCGTGGGCGGCGGGTATGTGGGGCTCGAGTTCGCCGGCATCTATTCGGCGTTCGGGACCGAAGTGACGGTGCTGCTGCGCGACACTCGGGCGCTGAGCGCGTTCGACCCCGAGATCGTCGATATCGCGGTGCGAGCTCTGGAACGCCAAGGCGTGCGGTTCGTGACGGGAGCGTCGCTGAAGGCCATCAGCGGCGGACCGGGCGCCTTCTCGGTGGCGTACGACGAGGCCGGCGGTCGGTCGAACGCGCTGGCCTGCGACCGGGTGCTGCTCGCCACAGGGCGCCGACCCTTCTTCGCGGGTCTCGACCTGACCTTGTCAGGCATCGCGCTCGACGAGCGTGGGACACCGGCCCTCGACGACTCTCTGCGGTCTTCCGACCCGCGCGTATACTTCGCGGGCGACGCCGCCGGTCGCATCCAGCTCACGCCCGCAGCCAACGCACAGGGCGAAGCGGTCGCTCGCTCGATTCTGACCGGTGAGCAGGTCCCGGTCGACTTGCGCGCGCTCACGACCGCGGTGTTCACGGTCCCGCAACTCGCGCAGGTAGGCATGACAGAAGAGCAGGCGCGGAGCGCCGGCATCGAGCCGGTGGTGCGTCGCCAGACGTACGAATATGTCGGAGCCGCCGTCATCACCGACGAGCGCGACGGGCTGGTCAAGCTCGTCTTCGGCCCCGACGACGTGCTGATCGGCGCGCAGGTGGCGGCTCCTTACGCGAGCGACCTGATCTACGCGCTGGCGCTCGCGGTGCGCGCCCACATGACGGCCGCCGAGATCCGGGCCACGCGCGCGGTCCACCCGAGCTACTCCGAGGCGCTCAACTGGGCGGCGTGGTGATGCCGCCACGATGGGTCCCCTACCATCTCCGCAAGCTGTGGGACCCTGCAACCTACCAGGATGGCCGCAAATCGCTCGGTTATTTCGAGGGCTGGTACTTCAAGCTGGTCGACGCCGCGCAGGGCCGGTCCGTGGCCGTCATACCGGGCATCTCGATGGCGCACCACGGCGAGCGGCATGCCTTCGTCCAGCTCAACCGCGACGACGGCACCTCCGCCTACTGGCGCTTCCCTGTAGAGGACTTCACCTGGTCGCGTGAGCGATTCGAGGTGTGCATCGGCCCCAACCGGTTCTCCTCGCGGGGCATCGAGCTCGACCTGTCGGGCGAAGCAGGCCGGCTGACGGGCTCGATCACGTTCGGGCCGTGGGTGCCGTGGCCGGTGAGGGCCTTCTCGCCCGGGATCATGGGCTGGTACCGCTTCGTGCCGTTCATGGAGTGCTACCACGGCGTTCTCGGCCTCGACCACGACCTCACCGGCTCGCTGGCCCTCGACGGCGAGGCGGTCGACTTCACCGGCGGGCGCGGGTATGCCGAGAAGGACTGGGGCCGCTCGTTCCCCGAGGCGTGGGTGTGGCTTCAGTCGAACCACTTCGGTGCGCCGGGAACGTCGCTGACCCTCTCCGTGGCAAAGATCCCGTTCGTGGGCGGCTGGTTCGTCGGGCAGATAGCGGGGCTGTTGCACGACGGACACCTCTACCGCTTCACCACGTACACCGGCGCGAGGCTCAAGCGCCTCACCCATCGCGAGGGCGGCGTGACCGTGGTGATGGCCGACCGGTACCACGAGCTCACGGTGGAGGCCGACGGGGCACGCGCGGGAGAGCTCGCCTCGCCGGTACTGGGCGGGATGACGGGGCGAGTACAGGAAAGCTTGACGGGACGCGTCCACGTGAGGCTCACGCGCTCAGGGGACGGCTCCGTGGTGTACGAGGGCGACGGTGCGAGCTGCGGCATGGAGTTGATGGACCCGAACGGCGTGCTGACGGTCTAGCGTCACTCGGCGGCAGCCGGCGCGTGACCGGGAGCCTTGGGCTTGCGGGGCATCGCTAATCTCACGGAGGTAGATGGCCGTCGGCGGCCTTTCGCATCGCGCGGAAGCGCGCGTGCGAGCGCGGGCGGGCGCGACGGGGGCCAGTCATCGCGGATGTGAGGCAGTGGCCTACTGGTAGTGGTCGTGCCCCGCGATCCAAGCGGCGGAAGCTCTGTCACCGACGACGGACCCGTTGGCGTCCAGGAAGTAGAACGCTTTGCTCGTCGGGCACCTCGGAGCTTCCTTGAGGTACGTCGGGATCAGGACGTCGGCCGTGGTGGCGGTCCCATTGCCGTTGAGCAGCCCTGGCCCGACGTTGAGACCGCCGGCCCGGTAGACCTGCACGGCGCCCTCGATCGTGCGCTGGTTGGAGTAGCACGTCTTGACCCGGGCGTTGTCCGTGGCTCCGTTGAACACAGGGATCGCCACGGCCACGAGGATGCCGATGATCAGCACGACCACCATCAGTTCGACGAGCGTGAACCCCCCTTGTTCGCGAAGATCATTCATCACGCCCACCATCCCGTTCGCGATCGGACCGGCCATGCGAATCGTGCCTGCTTGTCCATTAATCGGCAAAGAGACTCCAGGCTTGAGCGTCCGTGGGACAGGGGGAGACCCGAGTAAGACGCTCTGCCTCGCCGGTGTGACGCAAGACACAATGCGGCTACGTCGGCGCGACGTGCGACGACGCCGGTACTTGGGACCCTACGGCTGCTAGAAGTCCTTCCCGACGAGCACCATGACGTCGGTGGTCGCGTCGAGCGAGGGCGTGGCCGGCTGGAGCGCGCCGATCCCGATGGCCTTCTGCACCTTCGTGGCATCCGCCTCGAGTCCGGGATGGAACACCACGAGCGTCTTGGCGTGATCGGACTTCTTGGCGTTGATGGCGATGCTGGTGACCTTGAACCCGAGCGACTGGAGGCGTTTGACCATCTCGGCTCCGCGCCCCTTCACGCCGCCGCCGTTCTGCACGGAGAGCGTGAACGTCTGCGCCGGCGCCGTGGCGGCGCTACTCTTGGCTGTCGCGGCCTTCTTTGGCGTCGGCACGAGTCCGAGCCGGTGGCATCCGGTCAGGACAGTGGCGGTGGCGAGTGCTATCGCGATGATGACGAGGAATCTGCGCATCGTGTGCCCCTTCTTGCCCAGGTGGTTCGGCCCACATGGTGTCGTGCGTGTGTTCGTTCGGATTCTACCTGACGCGGAGGCTCGCGGTCGGACTTGGTGGAAGCGGCGGTCTTCGGCTACTGAGGCGTCTGCGGCTCCGCCGGGCCCCGGGCGAGCACAGGACTTGGCGCGGTCACGCCTTCGACGACAGGAGGCCCCGGCGATCGAGCCGGGGCCTCCGTCGTTTGCTGGTGGGCGATGAGGGGTTCGAACCCCCGACCTCTTCCGTGTAAAGGTACGCCGTGCTGACCGCTCGGGTTCACTGAAGTCCGGTTTTCGCAGGTGAGAGGCGTGCGAGGACATCAGCGGACGTCGACGAACACCAGCGAAATGAAGCGCGTTGCTACATGCGTTGCTACACGGGCGCTCCACAAAGACCATGCGACGCGGAAGTCAGGGAGCGGTAAGCCGTTCGTGCAGACTTGTGTGAGGCGACGCGAAAGAAGTCGCCTCGGAGACAACAGGAGCTGCGAGACGATGGGTAAGCGAGCCAACGGCGAACACTCGATCTATCAGCGCAAGGATGGCACATGGTGCGCCGCCATCGTGTGCGATGATCCGGCGACCGGCCGCCGCACGCGCAAGGTCTTGTACGGCAAGACCCGCACACAGGTCCGGGGCAAGCTCAAAGTCGCCGACGAGCGCGCCGAGGCCGGCGCTCCTGTCCGTGATGCCAAGGCGAGCGTCGCCGCGTGGCTGGCCCAGTGGCGGGCCACCACGCTCAAGGCCTCGAACCGCAAGGCCACGACCAAAGAGCTCTACGAGATACTGTGCAAGCATCATCTGGAGGCCGAGCCGTTCGGGGCCATCCCACTCGACAGGCTTCGACCCTCAGAGATCGACAGGCTCATCCTGGCGCTCAACGACAAGGGCCTGTCCGATGCGACGGTACAGCGTATCTTCACCGTGCCGCGCGTCGCGCTCGAAGGCGCCGTGCGAGACGGGCTTATCGCCCGCAACCCGGCGGCGTCGGTCAAGCAGCCCTCGGTGGCAAGGAAAGAGGCGCGCTACCTGTCCCCCACCGAAGTCGCCCGGGTGCTCAGGGCTGCCAAGGACTCGCGGTATCACTGTCTGCTCGCCCTCATCGCTGCAACGGGCCTTCGGCGCGGCGAGGCGGCGGCGCTCCGGTGGAGGGACCTGGATCTCGCGGCCGGGACACTGCAGGTGTGTGGGACGCTCTCGCGCATCGGAGGCAAGCTCGTGGTCACCGAGCCCAAGACCGCGAAGTCCCGCCGCACGCTCCCGCTGTCCCCATCGGTAGTCACGATGCTCGAAGCGCACCGCAAGCGGCAAGCGGCCGAGCGGACGCGGGCCGGCAGCATGTGGGTCGAGACGGATCACGTCTTCACGACGGAGAGCGGGACCTTGGTCGAGCCGCACAACATCCTTCGCGCCGTCATGGTGGCGGCGCACGACGCGGCCTTGGCAGACGTCGGGGTCCACACCCTTCGCCATTCGGCTGCGACCACGTGGCTCGAGAACGGCGTCCATCTGAAGGCCGTGTCCGAGCTCCTCGGACACGCGAGCATCGCGATCACAGCCGACATCTACGGACATGTCTCGGACGAGACGGCACGCGGTGCCATGGCGACGCTGTCTGACGCGATTGGGCTGTAGGGGGCGTGCGGACGGGCGGAAGGCGTCCTGACGGGGGCGCTCTTCTACCTGCCCTCTCTTTGGTCGGACTGACAGGCTTTGAACGTGCGACCCCTTGACGCCGAGCTTGCGTCCGCGCATCCGCCACTGTTCGTCGCCGCTCCGACGCAGGTCAGAGGCTTGATGCGTCATTCACGGACGCCCACGAACGGTCCCGAACTGTCACGCGTTGCTACACCCAAACCTAGTGGCGGGAGAGCGACAACCCCTCCCCTCCTCGGATCCGTCTCCGTTGGCGCCCCCACAAGACGGCGACATCTCGCACGCCCGAGACGGGCGGCGCCGGCCCCTGCATTGCGAGAGCGCTATGGGCGCGGCGCCGGCGGCTCGTTGGCCGCATTCACGTACAAACCCGGAAGCGCGAGTGACAGTCTGGATCCGTACTGAGCATCCCGTCGCATTCCCCTAGGCGCGTGAATACTACGTATGACCCACTGAGCGAGCGGCTCGCTCAGTGGGTCAGGCGACAAGTTGATCCGACCGCCATAGCGTTGCAAGGGAAGCTCGGCCCAACCGCTCATGCCCGCAAGGGTCAGGGGTGTTCGTGCAGACTCCGGACCGATGGAACGCGTTCTGTGCATGAGGCCGTCACGAGGTCTTCGGCAGCTGCGCCGTACCTGATGCGACAACTGACATCGCCAACCAGAACATTAGCGCACTCACGACCGGCATCACCAGCCCGGCAGCGTCCGTCCAGAGTGCCCATGGCCCGACCGATACCGGTATCAAGTCAGTCCCGACCTCGAAGAGGACCATCACTGCCGACCACACGACAGGCGCGAGCCACAGGCGACGTGGCGCGCGCCCCAATGCGGCGGCTCGGCCAACGATGCCGCCCACGACAGCGCCAGACACGAGTCCGATCCCGGAGGGCACGCAAAAGGCTTCGGGTTCTGGCAGTCCGCCAAGCAGAGCCAATGCCGCTCCGTTCGCGAGCGACACGAAGGCCAGGATGACGGGCCACCCGACGACAATCGCCACCCACCAGAGTGCGGGGGGCAAACGGCGTTCGCTCATGAATCCAGCCTCCTCCGGCTCATGTACGGCTCGCGGTCCTCATCACTCGTTCCCACCGGTATCGGTGGGCACTAAGCCCTGCAGCCTTCATCTTCTTGACTGCCGCTGGCCCGCCGCCGCCGAAGAGCATCTCGCCGACTGATGCTGGTGCCCAGATGAGGTACGTCTGAGTTCCTACCTTCGAGCCTTGCCTCGGTCGCCTTGTCCTGTTCGAGGGCATCGAGATATTTCAAGAAGAGCAACCACGAAGTCTGTTCGGTGTAGTCCAGTTCGTTAGAACAGCCAGCATCCTTGTGGAGAATGTCATCGATGTTCTTGAACGCTTGCTCGAACATTAGCCCCCGATTCGTGGTCGTTCTACGAGATGAGACCGCGCACTAGCAGTCCCCGTGACAGGCGAGTTCCCCCGATGAGCAGCGGCGATTCTACGCCGAAGCCGTTTACCTCAGGATATCGGTCAGCACTGACGCCGTCCAACGACGCGAAGCACAGACGACCTCGCCAGAGCAGGTCGCGCAGTCGCCTCGCGTGCCCCTCGTTGGTGACACATCTCAGTCTATCACGCTCACATTTACGCTCACATTTCGCACGGCGCTAGCGGACGACTGCCACTTCCGCGAGTTGTGGACGCAAACCATCGGATAATGGTGCTGAAAACCTCGCTGGTTTGCTTCTCGCGGACGGCAGCGGTGTCAGAAGCGAGAAGAAGATGGAAAGCGAGAGACCGAACGAGGAACCTCAGCACGGCAGCAACACCCCGAGCAATCCAAGCCCTTGGGCAACCGTAGCGGAAGCAGCAGCACACTTCCGACGCTCAGAATGGTTTGTCCGCAAGGTCGCAAATGAGATGTCTAGGCGCGAGGTTGACCGCCATCCCATCAAGGCGGGGCGCGACTGGCTCATCGACATCGGCGGCATGACGGATTTCTTCTCAATGGAAGCCGTCCAATCCTCTGCGACCACCTGCTACCCCATCACCGAGGTCGATGGTAATCTGCCGGACGCGGTCGACTCAGACGAGACATGGGGGTGGGACAGCGATGTCGCGGCGCGAACACGAACAAGCCCGTCACCGCGTTTCCGCAGGTGGCGGGCTGTGTTCGTTTGGTGGGCGATGAGGGGTTCGAACCCCCGACCTCTTCCGTGTAAAGG
>JANYJF010000027.1 GCA_025361885.1 Coriobacteriia bacterium | reverse complement strand
GCGAGAGCGGAGCCTATCACTTCCTGTACGTGGTGGGGGAGCCCGTCCCGGACCACGAGGAGTGGATGCGGTCCCATCCCCGGCGCGGCTCCAGGGGCTGACGTCCTTTTCGCGAGCCACAGCCCGACGCCTGTGATACCTGCGGGCCACAGGCGACTGCCTGTGGCCCCACAGCCCGACGCCTGTGATACATGGGCCTCACAGGCGTTTGCCTGTGGCCTCCGCAAGCCGGCCGGGCCGGCCGTATCCACTCCTGCGACAGGTCGCCGCATTTGACCGGCGACCTGCTCGGGAATACCCTGACACGACGAATCCCCCGCCCGGTCATCCGGAGCGGGGCCGTTGTGCTGTCCGCCCCTTGGAGCGGCGGCTGAAGGCACGTACCGCTCCGGACGATGATCCAAGAAGGACTCCCCGATGCCTCTGCTCGCCGATCTTTCCGAGCTGCTCAAGTCCGCCCCGGGCTACGAGCGCACGCTCGTCGCGCTCAATGCAGGCCAGGACTTCACGCTCGCCGCGCCGGGTATCATCCGGCCATTGCTGGCCGCCGCCCTGTTCCGCTCGCGTCGACGCGCGACCCTGATCGTCGTGCCGGGCGCGGATGCGGCGGACAGGTTCGCGCGGCAGTTGACCGCGTACCTTCCGCGCGAGTGCGTCCTGCACTTCCCCGAGCGTACGGAGACGCCGTGGTCGAGGGCTGCCGCGGATGTCACCATCGTCGGGCGCAGGGCGCGGGCCCTCCACTCACTGTCCGAGGGACGGCCGGTCGTGGTCGTCGCGTCCGGGCGGTCTCTTCTGCGGCTGCTACCGCCGCGCGGCGCCTCGGAAGTCTTTCAGCCGCTGGTGCTCGCGCCCGGCGCCGCGCTCGATCTCGAGGAGGCCGCCGAGACCCTCGCGCGGATGGGCTACGAGCGTGTGGAGCTGGCCGAGGAGCCGGGGCAGTTCGTGGTGCGCGGCGGCACGCTCGACGTGTTCGGGTCCGACGCCACCGCCCCGGTCCGCGCTGAGCTGTACGGCGACGAGGTCGAGTCGCTTCGGCGCTACGTCCCATCGACGGGCCAGTCTGTCGGCGACGTTCCGGAGTCAGAGGTCTACCCGTGCCGCGAGATCCGGCTCACCAACCGCGTCTCGAAGGCGGTCGAGTACACGCACCGCTCGGCGTTCCGCGACCTCAAGGCGCGCTCGCTGTCGGACCCAGAGCTCGCCCACGAGCTCGAGTTGCTGGAGCAGGGCGTCTACTTCAACGGCGTCGAGGCGTACCTGCCCGTAGTCTACAAGCAGCTCGATCCCTTCACGGCCTACATCGCCAAGGGCGCTCTGGTGAGCGTCGTCGAGCCTCGTGCCGTGTTCGACGACACCCTGCGCGCGTCCGAGGAGATCACCGATGCGGCCGCAGTCGCGGCCGCCACGCGCGGCGGCGCACGCATCATGCCCGGCCGCGGCGTCGAGGCGGGGAGTGCTCCGATCGATGCGGCCGACCACTTCCTCGCGCCGGCCGCGCTCGATCTGAGCGGGCATCAGCAGCTCACGGTGATGTCGCTGCTCCGTGCCGGGCGGCACGTGGACGCCGAGATCGCGGCGCGCCGTCCGGAGGCCGCGGGCGGCGAGGTCAAGCTGGCCGCCGGCCTGAGGGCGCTGCTCGACACCGGGCACCGCGTGTTCATGGCCGTGCGCGACCGTCGCCAGATCGACACAGTGGGCGCGTCATTGACTGCGGCCGGCATACCGGTCGACACATTCGACGCCAAGCCGCACATCGACCCGGGCAGCCCCCAGGACGTCCCTACCGGCGTCGGGCAGCGGGTCGTGCACCTCACCGTGGCCGACATCCCGGCGGGCTTCGTCGTGGGCGACGCGCGGTTCGCGGTCGTCTCCGTCGACGACGCGTACCCTCGCAGCGGCCGCAAGGCGTCCTCGGGAAGCGTCGACCCGTCGTCGATCACCTTCTCGTTCCGGCCGGGCGACTACGTCGTGCACGCCACGCACGGTATCGGGCTGTTCCGCGAGTTCACCCGCAAGGAGGTGCTGGGCGCTCAGCGCGACTACCTGCTCGTGGAGTACGCGAAGGGCGACCGTCTCTACGTGCCGGTCGAGCAGCTGGACCGGATAACCAAGTACGTCGGGCCCGACGCGAGTGCGCCCAAGGTCACCCGCCTCAATACCGCCGACTGGTCCAAGGCGACCGCCAAGGCCCGCAAGGCTGCGAAGAAGCTCGCCTTCGACCTCGTCGACCTGTACTCGCGAAGAGCCGCGACCACCGGCTACGCCTTCTGCCCCGACACGCCATGGCAGGCGGAGATGGAGGCGTCGTTCCCGTTCGTGGAGACGCCGGACCAGCTCGCCGCGATCGCGGACGTGAAGTCGGACATGGAGTCCGACAAGCCGATGGACCGCCTTGTGTGCGGCGACGTGGGCTACGGCAAGACCGAGGTCGCGATCCGCGCGGCGTTCAAGGCCGCGCAGGATGGCCGCCAGGTCATGGTCCTGTGTCCGACCACCATCCTCGCCCAGCAGCACTTCACGACCTTCTCCGACCGCTTCGCGCCATACCCAGTCAAGGTCGAGGTGCTCTCGCGCTTCCGCAGCAAAGCGCAGCAGGGGGAAGCGCTCGCCGGCTTCGCGAACGGTACCGTCGACATCCTCGTAGGAACCCATCGGCTGCTGTCCAAGGACGTGGCGCCCAAGGATCTCGGCCTGGTCATCGTGGACGAGGAGCAGCGGTTCGGCGTCGAGCACAAGGAGCACATGAAGAACCTCCGCGAACAGGTCGACGTGCTCACGATGACCGCGACACCGATCCCGCGCACCCTGCAGATGTCGCTCTCGGGCGTGCGCGACCTGTCCGTCATCGACACCCCGCCGCCCAACCGGTTCCCCGTGCAGGTCCACGTGGGCGAGTTCGAGCCCGACCTCGTGCAGGGCGCCATCCGTCGCGAGCTCGAGCGCGGCGGCCAGGTCTATTACGTCTTCAACCGCGTGATGACCATCGAGAACGCGACCGAGCGCGTCCGCACGCTCGTGCCCGAGGCGCGTATCGGCGTCGCCCACGGCCAGATGACCGAGCACCGGCTCGAGCGGGTCATGGAGTCGTTCGCTGCCGGGCAGATCGATGTGCTCGTCGCCACCACCATCATCGAGAGCGGCATCGACAACCCGCACACCAACACGCTCATCATCGAGGATTCGGAGCGCCTTGGGCTCGCGCAGCTCTACCAGCTCAAGGGGCGGGTCGGGCGAAGCCACGTCAAGGCATACGCATACTTCCTGTTCAGCGCCGGCAAGTCGCTGACGGAGCAGGCGGTGGAGCGCCTGACCGCGATCCGCGACCTCACCGACCTGGGCAGCGGCATCAAGATCGCCCTGCGCGACCTGGAGATCCGCGGCGCCGGCAGCCTGCTGGGTGCCGAGCAGTCCGGCAACCTGTCCGCGGTCGGTTTCGACCTGTACGCGCAGATGCTCCGCGAGGCCGTGGCCGAGGTGCGGGGCGAGGCCGTGGCCGCGCACCCGGACATACGCGTGGACCTGCCGGTGCCGGCGTTCCTGCCGGAGGAGTACGTGACCGACGTGGACGACCGCGTGCGGTTCTACCGCCGGCTGGCAGGCGCGGTCGGTCCGGAGGCGGTGGAGGTCGTGGCCGCCGAGATCGTCTTGGGCTACGGAGCGATGCCCATCGCGGCCACCAACCTGGTCGCTGTCGCCCGGGCCAAGACGATGGTCGCCGCCATCGGCGCCACGAGCGTGGCCGTGGTGCGCAACCGGGTGACCGTGCAGCCCGTCGTCCTCGACGCCGAGCAGCGCGGACGCCTCGCCACGATCGGGGCCGTCTACCTCGAACGTGAGCGCAAGTTGCAGGTGCCGCTCGCGTATGGAGATGCTGTGGCGAGCGGGGTACTCGGCGCGCTGGATGCTATACTCTCCGTCGTCACGAACCAGCCTGCCTAAGGCGTCGGAAGGACCCCCGGCATCATGAAGAGATTCCCTCGCGCGACCGCGCTCGCGCTCGTCGCCGCGCTTGCTTTGACCGCTTTCGGCGCAGTCGGATGCGCGAACGACAAGGGCGTCGCAGCCCGCGTTGACGGCGCGGCCATCAAGCTGGCCGACATCGACTCGCAGCTGGTGACCATGAAGAAGCAGTCGCCGACCACGTTCCAGGGCACCGAGGGCGCCGCCCGCGAGCAGGACTACCGCGCCCGCATCCTGGAGAGTCTCATCCAGATCCAACTCATCAAGGCGGCGGCGGCGAAGGCCGGCATAACGGTCACCGACGCCCAGGTTGACACTCAGATCAAGACGCTCGAGACCCAGTACGGCGGCAAGACCGGCCTCGACAGCGCGATGAAGCAGGCGGGCGTCACCACGGCCCAGCTCAAGGACAACCTTCGCAGCCGCATGCTCGTGGACGCGCTGTCCAAGAAGGTCGCGCCGGTCTCGACGCCCACCGACAAGCAGATCGCGGACTTCTACGCCAAGAACAAGTCGATGTTCGCGCAGCAGGAGCAGGTGCACGCTCGCCACATCCTGTTCACCACCGCCGACAAGGCGACGGCCGAGAAGGTCCTCGCCCAGGTCAAGGGTGGTGGCGACTTCGCGGCGCTCGCCAAGCAGTACTCCAAGGATCCGGGAAGCGCTTCCAAGGGCGGAGACCTGGGCTGGGCCGCGCCGACGACCTACGTCCAGACGTTCGCGGACGCGGTCAAGGCCATGGCCAAGGACGAGGTCCGCCTCGTGGAGTCGACATTCGGCTGGCACATCATCCAGCTGCTCGACCGCAAGCCCGCGGCGGAGAAGACGCTCGTCGAGGTCAAGGACCAGGTCAAGCAGCTCCTTCAGCAGCAGGAGCAGTCCAAGGTCTTCCAGACATACCTGGACAAGCTGAAGAAGGCCGCCAAGATCGAGGTCCTGGACGCCAAGCTCAAGGCCGCGTACGACGCGCAGAACAAGGCGCAGTCCACGACGACCGGGGCCGGCAAGTAGCGCAGGGACGTCGAGGAGCGCCGGGGGGCAGCTGTGGGCTCGATCGCGATAGTCGACCTGGGTCATGCCGCCGGCATCGCCCGCACGGACGTCCGTGAGAGACTCGCGCGCGCCGATGCGGTGGTCGTTCCTGGCGGAGGCAGCGCCCTCGAGGCCCTGCGAGCCGAGCGGTTCGCATGCCGCACGTACGCCGATCTCGGCCTTGGCGCCGGGGCATCCTCGGCCGCTGTGGTCGAGACGCTGTGCTCGCTAGCTCCCGATGGTGAGGTCGTGCTGGTCGCGGCTGGGTACCCGTTCCTGCGCTCGGGAGTGATCTCCGGACTTCTGGCCCGTTCGGGCTGTACCCTCGACATCTTCCCGGTGGTCTCTCCGCTCGAGGTGCTCCTGTTCGCGGTGGACGTGGACGTGACCGCGGACGTGGACATCATCGATGACCAAGTGCTGCGACGATCGCTGCCCGCGCGCGGCAGCCACCTGGTGATCACCGGAGTCCGCAACGCCATCGCGGCGCGCAAGGTGGCCGAGCGTCTGGCCCAGCGGTATCCGGAGGACCATCCCGTCGTAGTGGCGGGCGCACATGACTCAGGCGGCCTCGAGCTCAAGATGACGACCGTGGCCGGCCTGGCGGACTTCGGCGGCGCCTGGACCGAGGCCACGGTCTACGTGTCCCCGGTGCGCATCGAGCCGCCGGGCGGCTTCGACGAGCTCGTGCGGATCATGCGCCTGCTGCGCGACCCGGAGGACGGCTGCCCGTGGGACCTCGAGCAGACGCACATGTCTCTGCGCAGCCACGTGGTCGAGGAGGCCTACGAAGCGGTCGCCGCGATCGAGGAAGGCGACGACGAGGCCCTGTCCGACGAGCTCGGCGACATCCTGCTGCAGGTCGTCTTCCACTCGCAGATCGCGGCCGAGGCCGGAACCTTCACCATCGCAGACCCCATCGCGAATATCATCGCCAAGCTGCGGCGGCGCCACCCTCACATCTTCGGCACGGCGGTCGCGGACACTCCGGAGGCCGTCATGACGCGCTGGGACGCCATCAAGCGCGAAGAGAAGTCCGACGCCGGCCGCCCGAGCGGCGTGCTCGACGGCATCGCGCCGACACTGCCCGCGCTCACCTATGCCGCCAAGATCTCGAGGCGCGCCGTCTCCGTCGGGTTCGAGTGGGAGTCCGTCGACGACGTGTGGGCCAAGGTCCACGAGGAGATCGAGGAGCTGAAGGCGGAGGCGCCCGGTACGGTCGAGGCGGCCGACGAGGTCGGGGACCTGCTGTTCACGGTCGTCAACGTGGCCCGCAAGATGGGTGTCGACCCCGAGATGGCGCTGCGCGGCACGTGCGCCAAGTTCATTCGGCGGTTCGGGCACATGGAGCAGGTGGCGTCGGAGCGCGGCGACGACCTGGCCGAGATGGGCATCGAAGAGATGGAGACCTTGTGGCAGCACGCCAAGCACGGCGAGCGAGCCGCATCGCAGACAGCGTCCGCGGACGCTGTGAGTACCGGTCCAGCGCCGGACGGAAGCGCGGAACCGACGACCGAAGGGGCATGAGCACATGAGCTTCATCACCGACATCTTCGCCCGCGAGATCCTCGATTCCAGGGGCAACCCAACCGTCGAGGTGGAGGTCGTGCTCGACGACGGCTCCTTCGGTCGCGCGGCGGTCCCGTCGGGCGCGTCCACCGGCGCATTCGAGGCCGTCGAGCTGCGTGACGGCGACTCCGCGCGCTACGGCGGAAAGGGCGTGCTGACCGCCGTCGGCAACGTCAACGACGTGATCGGTCCGGAGCTCGTGGGCATGGACGCCACCGAC
>JANYJF010000005.1 GCA_025361885.1 Coriobacteriia bacterium | reverse complement strand
CGAACCTCGGGATGTGGGCGGAGCTGTGGTCGGCCGCCCCGTCGGTGCTGCTGACCGATCCGCGAGTCCGGTGGGAAACGGTGGACGACGTCACCGCCCGACTGACCGTGCCGCTCGGCGACAGAGGAGCAACCGACGCGTTCACGGTCCGTTTCGACCGGGCGTCAGGCGAGATCGCCTCGATGGAGGCCATGCGCTATGGCGACTCCAAGGGCGGGAAGGTCCTGTGGACCGCGAAGAGCGAGGGCGGCGGGTCTGTCGGTCCATGGCACACTCCGGCGACCGGGTCGGCGGCGTGGGCGAACATGGACGGTCCGTGGGCGTACTTCACCACCGAGGACCTGCGCTACAACGTCGACGTGTCGAGGTACCTCCGGGCGAAGGGGCTGTAGGGCCCTCGGTCGAGCGAAGAAGGGGGCGGGTCCCGTCGGGACCCGCCCCCTTCGCACATGCGTGGTCGTCCGGCCCGCTACGTCTTCGCCGGGATGATGTTGGTGCCCGCCTCGCCCGCGGCGATCCTCGCGATGTCGTCCAAGCAGCCGATGGCGGCGCGCTTGCCGGTGGCGCGCACGAAGCGGATCGCGGCCTCGACCTTGGGGCCCATGGAGCCTGCGGGGAACTCGTGCTCCTCCAGCTCCTCGGGCGTTACCCAGCCGAGCAGCCGCTGCTCGGGGGTGCCGAATCCCGCGAAGACGCCCTCGGCGTCCGTCGCCATCACGAACAGGTCCGCGTCGACCTCGCGGGCGAGCAGCTCGGCGGCCAGGTCCTTGTCGATGACGGCTTCGATCCCCACCAGCGTGCGGGTGCCGTCGGGGAGGTAGACGGTGGGGATGCCGCCGCCTCCCGCGCAGATCACGACGCTGCCGCGCTCCAGCAGCCACCGGATCGGGCGCATCTCGAAGATGCGCTTGGGCTCCGGCGAGGCGACCACGCGGCGCCAGGTGTCGCCGTCGGGCTTGCACACCCAGCCCTTGTCCGCGGACAGTGCGTCTGCCTCATCGCGGGAGTAGCACGGCCCGACGAACTTCGTCGGGTTCTGGAACGCGGGATCCGCCGGATCGACCTCCGTCATGGTGAGGATGGTCGCGATCGGCTTCTCGAACGGCAGCAGGTTGCCGAGCTCCTGCTCGACCATGTAGGCGATCATGCCTTGGGTCTGCGCTCCGAGCACGTCGAGCGGGTACGGCTCGACGGCGGTGTACGCGGCCGCCTGCAGCGCGAGCAGCCCGACCTGCGGCCCGTTGCCGTGCGCCACGACGAGCTCGTGCTCCTCGGCGAGCGGGGCGAGAGCCTTGCAGGCGATCTTCACATTGGCGCGCTGCGCCTCCGCGGTCATGGGTTCCGAGCGCTTGAGCAGGGCGTTGCCGCCCAGTGCGACGACGATCCTCACGAGAAGCCTCCGTTGCGTGGTCGATGCGATGCGGTGTCTCGATTATGCAGTATGTCCCGACGCGCGACTCGTCTGCCCGCTACACGGCTTCGTCGTAGCTCTCGACGAACTGGCTGTTGTACAGGTCGCAGTAGAAGCCCTTCGCAGCCATCAGCTCGGGGTGCGTGCCCTGCTCCACGATTGAACCGTGGTTCATTACGAGGATGACGTCGGCGTCGCGGATCGTGGACAGGCGGTGCGCGATGACGAACGAGGTGCGGTTCTTCATCAACTCCTTCATCGCCTTCTGGATCAGGATCTCCGTACGGGTGTCGACCGAGCTGGTCGCCTCGTCCAGGATCAGGATCTGCGGATCGGCCAGGAAGGCCCTGGCGATGGTCAGCAACTGCTTCTCGCCTGCCGAGACGTTGGAGGCGTCGTCGGCCAGGACGGTGTCGTACCCGTCGGTGAGTGTGCGCACGAAGTGGTCGACGTTGGCCGCGCGCGCCGCCGTGAGGATGTGCTCCTCGGTGGCGTCGTCGTAGCCGTAGGCGATGTTCTCGCGGATGGTGCCGCCGAACAGCCACGTATCCTGGAGCACCATGCCGAACGTCCGGCGAAGGTCGTTGCGCGCCATGTCGCGGATGTCGACGCCCTCGAGCAGGATGCGGCCGCCGTCGATCTCGTAGAAGCGCATGAGCAGGTTGACCAGCGTGGTCTTGCCGGCGCCCGTGGGACCGACGATGGCGACGGTCTGGCCCGGCATCACGGACAGGCTGAGGTCCTCGATGAGCGGGATGACGGGGTCGTAGCGGAACGAGACGTGCTCGAGATCCACGCGGCCGGTCTTCTTCGGCAGGTGGACCGGCGTCGCGGTCTCCGGGATCTCCTCGGGCTCGTCGAGCAGCTCGAAGACCCGCTCGGAGGAGGCCACCGCGGACTGGAACACGTTGGCGATGCTCGCCATCTGCGTGATGGGCATCGTGAACTGGCGCGAGTACTGGATGAACGCCTGCACGTCGCCGAGGGACAGCGTGCCGGTGGCCACCTTCACGCCGCCGATCACCGCGATGGCGACGTAGTTGAGGTTGCCGATGAAGTTCATCGTGGGCTGGATGATCCCGGAGATGAACTGCGCGCGGAAGCTGGCGTCGTACAGCTTGCCGTTGCGCTTGTCGAACTCCGCGATGGCCTCTTCCTGACGACCGAACACCTTCACGATGGCGTGGCCCGTGTGCATCTCCTCGACGTGGCCGTTGAGCGAGCCGGTGTGCTCCCACTGGGCCGCGAACTGCTTCTGCGACCGCTTCGCGATCTGGATCGTCGCGAACAGTGCGATAGGCAGCGTCGCCAGAGAGACGAGGGCGAGGACCCAGCTGATCGAGAACATCATCCCGAGCACGCCGACGATGGTGAGTGCGGAGGTGATGAGCTGCGTCATGGACTGTTGGAGCGAGTTCGCGATGTTGTCGATGTCGTTGGTCACGCGGCTGAGGATGTCGCCTCGCTCGTGGCTGTCGAAATAAGCGAGCGGCAGGCGTGCGAGCTTGCTGTCGACGTCGGTGCGCATCTGGTAGACGGTGCGCTGCGCCACGCCGGCCATGAGGTACTGCTGCCCCCAGGAGAACAGGGACGACAGCAGGTACACGCCAGCCAGCAGCACGAGGATGCGACCGATGGCTGCGAAGTCGACGCCCCGGCCGGGCGTGATGTCCATGTTCTGGATCATGGCGGCGTACTTCGCATCCGCTGGCTTGTTCGTGGCCTTGAGACCCGCGACGACCTGCGCCTTGGAGACGCCCGCGGGCAACTTGGCGCCGATGACGCCCGCGAACAGCTTGTTCGTGGCGTTGCCGAGGATCTTGGGGCCTGCCACGCTGAACGTGACACTGACCGCCGCGAGGGCGATGACGACGAAGATGACGGCCGCCTGCGGCTTGAGCGTGCCGACCAGGCGCGTGAACGACGCGCGGAAGTCCTTCGCCTTCACGACGGGTCCCGCTCCGTGTCCGCCGAACGGGCCGCCACCGAAGCCGCCGCCGCCCCCGGGACGGGGTCCCGCGGGAGGTCCGGCGGGAGCGGGCGCCGGGGTGTTGCGCGTGGAGTCGCTCATGCGACCTCCTCCTCGGTGAGCTGCGAGAATACGATCTCGCGATAGGTCGGGCTGGTCTCCATGAGTTCCTCATGCGTACCGATGCCGACGATGCGCCCGGCTTCGAGCACGATGATCCGGTCGGCGTGCATGATCGTGCTCACGCGCTGCGCCACTATGAGCGTCGTCGCGTGGGTGACTTCCATCTTGAGAGCCGCGCGGAGCTTCGAGTCGGTCTTGAAGTCCAGCGCCGAGAACGTGTCGTCGAAGATGTAGACCTCGGGGTCCTTGACCAGCGCGCGCGCGATCGCGAGGCGCTGGCGCTGACCGCCGGACACGTTGGTGCCTCCCTGGGAGACGGGCGCCTCGAGCTCGCCGGACATCTCGGAGACGAACTGCTTGCCCTGCGCCACCTCCAGTGCGTGCCACAGGCGGTCGTCGCTCGCCTGCTGGTCGCCGTAGCGCAGGTTGGAGGCCACGGTGCCCGAGAACAGGAACGCCTTCTGCGGCACGAAGCCGATCTTGTCCCACAGCTCGGCGCGCTCGACATCGCGGATGTCGGTGCCATCGATGGTGATGGAGCCCGCGGTCACGTCGTAGAAGCGCGGGATGAGGTTGATCAGCGTCGACTTGCCGCTGCCGGTGCTGCCGATGATGGCGGTGACCTCGCCGGGGTTCGCGGAGAAGGTTATGCCGCACAGGACCGGGTCCTCGGCGCCGGGGTAGCGGAACTCGACGTCTTTGAACTCGAGGCAGCCGCGCTGTCCGCTCGCGACAGTGGGATTCGCGGGGTCGTTGACGCTCGGCTCCGTGTCGAGCACGTCCTGGATGCGGTCCGCGGACACGGCGGCGCGCGGGACCATCACGAACATGACCGTGGCCATCATCACCGAGAACAGGATCTGGATGATGTAGGTCAGGAATGCGGTGAGGTTGCCGATCGGCATGGGGTTCACCGTGGCGGCGATCCGGTGCGCGCCGAACCACATGATCGCGACGGTGGAGAGGTTCATGATGCCGAGGAGCGCCGGCAGCATGAGCGCCATTATCCGGTTGACCGAAAGGGCCGTGTGCATCAGGTCGGCGTTGGCGTCGTCGAACCGCTTGGCCTCGTAGTCGACCCGCACGAACGCGCGGATGACGCGTATGCCGGAGAGTTTCTCGCGCGTGACCTGGTTGAGGCGGTCGATCTTGACCTGCATCGCCTTGAACAGCGGCAGCGCCCGAGTCATCAGGAAGCCGATGACCCCGGCCATCAACGGGATGATGACGACAAGCACCCCCGACAGCGGTACGTCCTCGCGCAGCGCCATGATGACGCCACCGACGGCGGTGATCGGCGCGAGGATCATCATGTTCAGCGCGAAGACGAGCACCATCTGCACCTGCTGCACGTCGTTGGTGTTGCGGGTGATGAGCGAGGGAGCGCCGAACGTGTTCACCTCGACTTGGGAGAACCGCTGCACCTGGCGGAACAGGGCGCTTCGCACATCGCGGCCGAACGCCATGGCGGTCTTGGAGCCCCAATACACGGCGATGATCGACGCCACTCCGAGCAAGAGCGTGACGAGCAACATGAAGCCGCCCGTCGTCATGATGTAGGCGGTGTCGCCCGTGGCCACGCCGTTGTTGATGATGTCGGCGTTGAGGTTGGGCAGGTACAGGTTCGCGATGGCTTGGACCAGCAGCAGCGTGACCACTACGGTCAACTGCTTCCAGTACGGGGTCAGGTAGGTCTTGAGCAGCTTGATCATCGT
>JANYJF010000067.1 GCA_025361885.1 Coriobacteriia bacterium | reverse complement strand
GTCGGCCGCCTCGATACGAGACGGCCGACCGGCGGGTGACGCGATGCGGTGCTACCGCGGGTGTGCTACTGCAACACCTGGTAGTTCACCGAGTCCGAGCCCTGAAGATGCAGCTCGTTGCCGAGGATCGGCCCCATGTCGAAGACGGCCGAGGTGAACGGTCCGCGGTCGACGCAGACGCCGATGGCTTGGTAGCCACCATGCGTGAACAGGACACGCGTGCCGAACGGCATGGACTTGTGTGCGAAGAACATCACGCCCGCGTTCGTGAGGTCGCGGGTGTTGGACGGGAGTCCAAGACCGGCTGCGCCGGCGGTGCCCTGCCATTCGCCCTGGCCGCCGTACCGCGTGATGCGGACGGACCCGGCAGCGATGGAGCTTGCGCGGCGTGTACGGACGCGTTGAGTGCGCCTGACCGATGCCCTGTGACTCCTGCGGACGGTCGTCCGCTTGTGGTGGGTCGAAGCCTCGGCGACGGCCGGGGCGGTTCCCGCCACCAGTGCCAGGGAAAGTGCCGCGGTGATGACCAGAGCGGACATCCGGGCGGCTGTCGAGCGCGCGATCATGCTTGCTACCTTCAAGTGAACCTCCAAGATCGGCTGCATTACGGGCGGCGATCCGGGAGGGCGCGACGAAAGACGAACGCATGCGCGTCAAGACAGCAGATGGAGCTCAGCGAGGGTGGAGCGGTGAGATACGCTGGAAGCTGCCTCGTACCCGGCTCTAAGTGTCGCTCGTCTCGGAGCGCCGCCAAGGCCAGAAGAAGCACGAGTATGCTCTTTTGGCGTGGTGGACCGATTGTCTCCTTCGGGAGGGCCGCTATGCCCTTTCGGGTGCCGTCGCTCTTGGGCGGCAGGCCTTGTCTACTCCCTAGTTCCTCGTCGTCGCGTCCCGGCGCTGGTCCGTGTGACCGTGGTGAGAACGATGCGGTCACGCGCTGGTGGGACGCCTTGCTGGTGCTTGGGTGCATGACGTTCTGGTAACAGAGCATAGCAGAAGGCTTGCCAACGCCAAAGAACAGCAGGTCAAAGGTACCGCCCGCGAGGGCCGACGAGAGCTGCGAGTGCATACCCGTCCGTGGGGAGACAACGTTGAGGGGCTTCCAGCCGCCATGCGGCTGGAAGCCCCGAGACACGCGAGACGGCGCTACTTGCCCGCCGCCGGGGTCGCCACCGCCGACGGCTGCGCGATGCGCGCAAGCACGTCGCCCAACTGTTTGATGAGCTGTCCATAGCCTGCCCAGTCGCCGCTGCGCTGAGCGGCGAGAGCGCGGTCGTACAGGTCACGCGCGAGTCCTGCGTCCTGCGTCGCCGCGCCGCCCGATACCGTCGCGCCCCCCGACGCCACCGTCCCTGTCGCGCCCGCGGACGCACCGGACGCCGCCCCGAACACCTTGAGGAGCGCGGTCTTGAGATCGGCCTCCATCGCGACCCTGTCGCCGTACACGACGATCACACGTGTGAGCTCGGGCATCGCGGAACTCTCGGACTTCAGGTACAGAGGCTGGATGTAGACCAGCGACTCCTTGATGGGGATCACGAGAAGGTTGCCCCGCGGAGCACGGCTCCCCTGCTGGTTCCACAGCGTGAGCTGCGGCGAGATGACCGGGTCCTGGTTGACCCTCGCGCCGATCTGCTCGGGCCCCAGCACCACCTTCTGCTTCGGGAACTGGTAGACGATCCGCATGCCGTAGTCGTTCGGATCGCTCTTGGCTGCCATCCACGCGATCATGTTGTCCTTGCTGCGGGGGGTGAACGGCAGCATGAGCATGAACGCCTCGTTCTGCTGCCGCGGAAGGCGCATGAGCACGTAGTAGGGCGCCATGGGCGTGCCCTTGGCTTCACCCGGCAGTGCCCACTGGTCCTCCTTGTTGTAGAAGACCTGCGGGTCGCGCATGTGATAGGTCTTGTACATCTCGGCCTGCGTCAGGAACAGCTGCTCCGGATAGCGCAGGTGCGCCCGGATGTCCGCGGGCATCCGGGACAGGTCGGTGATCAGTCCCGGGAAGATCTTGCGGTACGTGGCCAGGATCGGGTCCTTCGCGTCGAAGGCATAGAGCGTGGTTGAGCCATCGTAGGCGTCGACCGTCACCTTCACCGAGTTGCGCATGTAGTTGATGCCGGTGTTGCCGCTCAGGCGCTGCGAGTACGGATACATCTCCGACGTCGTATAGCCGTCGAGTATCCACACCAGGTGCCCGGTCTTGCTGATGACCACATACGGGTCGGAGTCCAGCGTCAGCCACGGCGCCAGAGTATTGACCCTCTCGGTGATCGTGCGCCGGTACAGCAGCCTGCTGCTCGGCGTGATCGCTTGTGAGAGCAGGATGCCGCTGTCCCCGAATCGGATGGCGAAGGCAAGGCGGTCAAGTATCCCGCCGACCGGGATGCCGTTCTTCGCCTTGTAGGCGGTGGTCGCGTTCTGGCCGCCCACCGGGTAGTCGAACTCCTTCTGTGCGGTGTCTACCACGGCGTAGTTGGGAGTCTCCTCGCCGAAGTAGATGCCTGGCTCGGTGATCTGCAGGTCCGTCGAGCTCTTGGGCGGCAGGTCCCTGACGATGAAGGACGGCAGGCCGCCGGAATCGGCCGAGTTCACGGGACTTACGACCGCGCCGTAGCCGTGGGTGTAGACGAGGTGCTGGTTGAGCCAGGTCTTCGCCTGGTCAGAGAGCTGGTCGACGTTCATCTCGCGAGCCGACACGAGCACCTGCTGCAGCGTGCCGTCGATGGTGTAGCGGTCGATGTCCACGTCCTTGAAGTCGTAGTAGAAGCGGATCTCCTGGAGCTGCTTATACGACTGCACCACGATGCTCGGGTCCCACAGCCGCACGTTGGAGATCGTGGCGGAGGCCTCCTGCACGTCGTTCGCGTTCAGGTCGGCGGTCGCCGCGAACGGCTGCGCGTCGATTGCATTCAGGTCGAACGCGTCGCGCGTCGATTCGATGTTGCGCTTGATGTAGGGCGTCTCCGCCACGAGCTCGTTGGGGGCGACCCGGAACTGCTGCACGAGCGCCGGGTACACGCTTCCGACGAGGATCGAGGCGCCTATCCACACGCCAAGCGTTACGATCGGCAGCTTCCAGCCCTTGTACCTGATGTTGAGCAGTAGCGCCACGCCGGTGATCAGCGCGAGCACGATCAGGATCTGGAACGCTGGGATCTGCGCGTTGACGTCGGTGTACGAGGCTCCGAGGACCTGCCCCCTCGGCGAGAAGTCCAACTCGTAGATGCTGACCCAGTAGTCGAACGCACGCGCGGCCACGATCAGCCCGGCCAGAACGGAGAGGTGCGCCTTGACGTGCGGCTCGAACCCCTTGAGCCGGTCCCAGGGCCTGATCGAACCGTCGAGCAGGTGCACGACCGCCGTGAGGACCAGCGTCAGCACGAGCGCGCCCGTCAGCCAGTCGGAGACGGAACGAAGGACGGGTAGCTGAAACAGGTAGAACGCGATGTCGCGCCCGAACTGCGGGTCGACCTTGCCGAAGGGTACCGCGTTGATGGCGAGCAGGAACTGATCCCAGTTCGTGGTCATCGACACGCCGAGGGTCCACGCGAAGAACAGGCACGCCCCGACCAGGGCCCAATCCGCGAAAGGCTCGACTGCCTGACGGATACGGGCCAGCGTCATCTCGGCCTGCAGCGTGGGCGACGTCACGTCGCTCACATCCGTGAGCTTCGCGCGCGGCGCCATGCGGCGGGCGATCAGGCCGTTGACGTACAGCAACACGAACCCGACGACCCCGAATGCGAACCCGGCGGCAAGCTTCGCCCACAGCGGGGTGAAGAAGACGTTGACGTGTCCCATGTCACCGAACCACAGCCAGTCGGTGTACATGCCGACCAGTGTGCCTGCCACGGACAGCAGCACCACGAAAGCGGCGATGACGGTCGCCCGAACCCAGCGGCGGGGCTTTGTTGGATCCACGGTCTCTCCGTTCCTTGTGGCAGCGCCCTGTGGGCGCCATCCATCACAGGTAATCGTCCACGTCCACGTTCAGCCCGGCCGCGTCCAGACAACAGTCGATTCGGCGGCCGGCAGCCTCGACGGCGTCTGACAGGTCGATATCGACAGGGTCGATGAACGCCGCTTGCGCGTCGGCGAACACGCGCACGGTCGGGGTCGTGATATCCGTGTCGTGCGGCTTGAGGACGACCCCCACCTCACCGCTCGACAAGCGCACCACCGAACGTGGAGGGTAGATACCCAGCATCCGGACGAACAGGCGCACGAGTACCGGGTCGAACGCGGTGCCTGCGCTCGACAGCAGGACCTCCATCGACTCGTCCTGCAGTCTCGCTGCGGAATACGAGCGCCGCGAGGTCATCGCATCATACGCGTCCGCGACCGCGACGATGCGACTGGCGATGTGCTGTCCGCGCTTCGGTGAGCGCTGCGGGTAGCCGTCGAGGTCGAAACGCATGTGGTGCTCCAGGATCACCGGGACCGCGGCCTTGTCCAACCCGGGCAGGAGCGCAGCAGCCTCGGCACCGTAGACCGGGTGCATGCGAACGTCCGCCCACTCTTCGGAGGTCAGCGAGCCGGGCTTGTTGAGCACGGCGATGTCGACGGTCATCTTGCCGATGTCGTGCATCAGGGCGCCTACGCCGAGAGACGACAGGAAGCGCCGGTCCGTCGAGATCATCGTGCCTAGGGAGAGCGACAGGATCGCGACGTTCACCGAGTGGTAGAAGGTGTACTCGTCGTAGTCCTTGAGACCCGAGAGCTCGAGCATCGCGTACCGGTTATCGAGCACGTTGTCGACCATGCTGCGGACCACACCCCGGACATGCTCGGCCGAGACCATCCGGTTGTGCTTGATGAGCCGGTCGAGCTCACGAAGCAGGTCGAGGGCGCCGACATAGGACGCCTGCGCGGCCTCATGGTCGTCGGCGGGACGGGTGAGCTGGTCTGCTCGATCCACCGTCGTGACCGTGGACAGCAGCACATGCGGGATGTTCGCCGCCGCGGCCACCTTGTCGAGTCCACCGACGACACCGCTCGGCTCTCCCGAGAGGATGGGCAGCGCGCGCTCCATCTCGTCCGTCGTCAGCCCTCGCAGGAACGTCATGGTGCCCAGGCCGAGTTCCGTCATGTCGCGTATCAGCTGGTCGAACAGGATCGATTCCTCCGGAAGGAGCTGCTCGCCCAAGAGCAGCTCGTTCTCGAAGAACGTGACTTGCAGGTCGACGCCCTCGGAGTGGTACTGGCCCACGAGCGACATCAGGGTCGCAATGCTCTCGCGGACTGCGGGGTGGGCCATCGGGTAGAAGCGGATCGCGCGTCGCGCGCCGGAGAGGCGCGCCAAGACCTCGCGCAAGCGCTTGACCTGCCGCGACGAGAAAACGATCGAAGAGGACTGGCTGACCTCGATCGAAGGCTGACCCGCGCGTGTGCCTTTTTCGGGAGATATGATCGGCATTCCCTCGTCCCGGGGGCCGGCCACCGTCACGTCGCGATCGTCGCTCATGATCCAGCCTCCCCTCGTGCCGTCAGCTTGAGCCGATGAAGGGCGCTGTCCGCGGCTGCGCGCAATTCGCGGATGCGTGCGCCGCCCATCAGTCGCCGATGCCTGGAGATCGCGCGGAGCACCGCTTCGGAGGACGGCGCGCCGATGCGGCCGAGAGCCTCGATGGCTTCCACGCGGGGACCGTTGTCGCGGCTCCCGCGACCGTCGCCGCGGGCTACCTCCTCGAGCCTCGGCACCGCGCGGACGGAGCCGGCGGCGCCGAGGTAGCGCGCGGCGAGCCCGACGTTCTGCCCGTCATCGTCCGAGAGGGCTGCGACGAGCATCTCGTCGGCGAGCTTGTCCTTGATCGAGGAGAGCGCTCGGATCGTCTCGCGGCGAACGCGTTCGTCGGCGTGCCTCAGCGTTCGGCGCAGATGCGGCAGGGCTCGCGGGTCCCGCGTGGAGCCCAGGATGGACACGACGTTGCGCACGAAGTACCAGCGGCCGTCGGATAGCCGCTCCCCGAGCTCGTCGATGTAGATGACGGCCATGGCGGAGATGAGGTCGACCATGCCCTTGCGCGCCGCCATGTCGGGCTCATCCGCCAGCACCTCGAGCAATGGGGTCAGGCTGTACTCTCCCAGCGTCGAGAGCAGCCGACGGCACGCCATGTACTCGGGCGAGTCGTGCCGGTACAGGCGCAGCGAGCTCGTGATGTTGCGGAGCGAGCCGGGGCTCGCCATGACGCGGACCGCCGCGCCGAGCCGCTTGAGCTGCTCCGGGTCCAGCGTCGCGACCTGCTCGGCCCGCGTGAGCGCTTCGGCGGCGTCCGCGGCCGTCTCGAACGCTCCCTGCTCGATCAGCAGACCGAGATTGTCCTCGACCAGCGCCATGATCGACGAGAACTTCTCGGAGCGGCCCTCGAGCGTGGCCAGGGTCACGAGAGCGGCGAGCACGTCGCCGTCGTCCATCCCCTTGGACGCCTCATCTCGAAGTCCCTGGACCGCCGTGTCGTACGCGAACGGGCGGTCGCTGCCGCCCGGCGCCAGATCGATCAGGCGCAGGATCGTCTGGATCGGCCGGTCCTTGTCGCTCTGCGGCCGTTCACGAACGGTCAACTGACCCGGAGCGACTCCTGCCAGCACCGACTCCGTGAAGGCAGGGGTGTATCCGCGGCCCATCATCGCGGTCCGCGTGGACTCGACCATGTCCTCACGGCTCGCCATGTTGATGAGTGTGAGATTGCGGATGGCACGGGTCAGGCCGACGCGGGCGGCGTCGGTCTCGTCGACCTCGTGCAGCAGGGCGTCGAACACCTCGTCGAGTCCCAGGTGCTTGATCACCGACGCCACGGAATCGTCATGCCGGGCCTCGTCGATGAGCTTGCCGCTCAACACAGCGCGCCGCTGCTCGGGCTCGAGCCCCAGAACGGCGTCGGAAAGGGCGCGGAATATCGCCTCCTGGTCCTCAGGGAGCTCGAATTGCGCGCCGTGCGCCAGCGCGGCTATGCGACCGGCAAGATCGATGTCCTCGGGCGTGTCGCCGCGGCCGCCGCGGGACTCGCGAAGATACTGGGCTACCACCTCCGGCTCGCGTACCACGCGGACCAGGAGCCGCTGATCCCGCGGCCGCCCCGAGTACGCACCCTCGACGAGCTGGTCGATGCGCCCCGCGGGTGGCGGCCACGGCTCACCCTCGAAGTCATGCACGGGGGAGGGCTCTTCGTCGTCCTCGCCCATGCCGGGCACTCCGGCGACTTCAACGACTCGCGTCGAGACCTCCGTGACGCTGACTCCGCTGACTCCCTGCTCCCAAAGCGCTGCCTCGAAACCGCCTGCGTTGGTGATCTCCTCGGGGTCGGTCACCAATGTCATGAGGAATCTGAGCAGCTCGTCGCCGTTGAGGCCCGAGTGGAATCGGACTTCCGCGATCTGGCGGTTGTAGAAGTCACGCGCCAGGGATATGAAGGCGGGGTTGTCGGCCAGCACCGGCGACTGGCCGTAATAGAGCGCGTCCTTGCTTACCGCGAACTGCACGACAGGCTCGAGCTCCAGTACCGCGTGCAACGCACCGATCGCGGCGATGGCCGCCTCCTGAGGGATGGCGGCCGAGGCCGGGTAGAGCCTGACCGCCTTCACGGTGACGCTGAGCTGCCTCACGAACCTCTCGACGAGCACGGGTACGCCCGCAGCAGCTTCGTCGCCAGTCGGCATCGCGGTGACCCCTCCCTCTCGTCGAGACGCTCCCCCACGCGGGCCCGCGAGCGTCCCGGCGTGTCATAGTGCGATTATGCGGCGTTTCTCCCACCGGTGCTATCATCCTGACCATGCCGACCGCCCGTCTCCTCCTCGCTTCCGCATCCCCGCGCCGCCGCCGCCTGCTGGCGTGGCTGGGTCTGCCGTACGAGGTGTGCGCCACCGACACCCCCGAGGACATGGACGGCCCGCTGTCAGCCGACCCGCCGGCGCTCGCGTGCGCTCTGGCGGCGGACAAGGCGCTGGCAGCGTGCGACGGCGTCGACGGAGACCCCGCCTCGGCCGTCATCGCCTGTGACACGATCGTCGTGTTGGACGACCGCGTACTCGGCAAGCCCCGTGACCTCGACGATGCCCGCCGCATGCTTCGCGCGCTCTCGGGCCGCACGCACGAGGTGGTGACAGGGGTCGCGCTGCTGTGGCCGGGCGAAGACGAACCTGCGACCTTTCCCGTGGTGACGCCCGTGCTGATGCGCGAACTCTCGGCCGACGACGTGCGAACGTGGGAGAACAAGGGCGAGCTGCTCGGCTGCGCGGGCGCCTACAACATCGAGTCCCACCTGGCCTCCGTGGCGCTCGACCAGTGCTTCCAGAACGTCGCGGGGCTGCCTCTGTGCCACCTGTTCGCGGCGCTGCGTGAAGGCGGGCTCGCGGACGCGGAGTCCCCTGTATGTACGTGTGACGTCGCGCGCGGCGTCACCTGCCGGTTGGGTCCTCGCCTGATCGGGCCTTCCCCATCGAATCTGAAGATCGGCGGTACCTGCTGATGCTGACAGACGTGACCCCCCTCCTCGCCTGCCCGGTTTGTGGGGAGAGCCTGGAGCTCGTCGGCCCCACGCTCGCGTGCGAGAACAAGCACTCCTTCGACGTGGCACGACAGGGATACGTGAACCTTCTGCCCGGCCGCGCGCGCCCGCACACGGCCGACACCGCCGAGATGATCGAGGCGCGCGCCGCCTTCCTGGGAAGCGGCCGGTACTCGCCGATCGCCGACGCAGTGGCCGCGGCCGCGGAGCTGGCGTCGGGTGCGACGGCCAACGACACCTGCGTCGTCGACGCCGGCGCCGGGCCGGGGTACTACCTCGCACGAGTCCTCGACGCCCTCCCTGACCGCCGGGGGATCGCTCTCGACATATCCGCGACCGCGGCGCGGCGCGCGGCGCACGCCCACGACCGGATCGGCTCGATCGTGTGCGACACCTGGAAGCGGCTCCCCATCCGGACCGGCGCAGCGGCGCTCGTTCTCGACATCTTCTCGCCTCGCAACGCCGCGGAGTTCGCGCGGCTGCTGGCGCCGGGCGGATCGCTGATCGTGGTGACACCGGCCGGACAGCATCTCAAGGAGCTCGTGGGCGTTCTCGGGCTTGTGAGCGTCGACGAGCACAAGGACGAGCGGCTCGATGATTCGCTCGGCGGGTCCTTCAAGGTGCGGGAGCAGGCGGCGGTCGAGTTCGAGATGCCCCTGTCGCACGCTGAGGTCTCGCTGCTCGTGCGCATGGGTCCCAGCTCCCGGCACATCACGCCCGAGCAGCTGGCCGGCAGGATTGCGGCGCTTCCCGAGCCGGTGACCGTCACGGCCTCCGTGCGGGTCGGAGTGTATCGGGTGCGCTAGTATCCGCGGCCGTCAGGGCCCCGAGACAGGCGTTCCACTCGGTAGGACGTGACACCCGTCAGTTACAGCGTCCCTACCCGAGCCACCCTACGACGATCACAGACTCGTCGCGCTCGACGTCGAGCGGCCGGCCGGTATGGTCGCCGAAGAACTCGACCCGCACGAATCCCGCTGAATCCAGCTCCTCGGCCAGCAGAGGCGCCGGCAGGGCTGTGTGCGGCGAGCGCCGGGACTCCACGACCCACCGGCCGCCATCGGGATCCCGTGTCAGCGTGATGAAGTCGAAGAGCAGAGCGGAGTCGTCGGGGGTGCGGTCGATCACGCGAAGGAACACGGTCGTGCCTGAGGGGAGGTCGCGGACCACCGGCGGCATCGACCGCGCGCCCGATCGCATGAGCCGCTCGTGGTTGAGCAGGTGGAGAACCACCACGCCCCCCGGCCGCAGCACGGCGGCGAAGTCCGCGAGTGCCGTGCGCAGGCCCGCATGACCCTCCACGTGCGGCAGCGCGTTGCCCGTGCACGTGATCGCGTCCACGGGCCCGACTCCGAGCGCCGCCAGCCCGCCGAACCCGCCCGCCTCGAACACGAGCGAGCCGCCGTGCTCGTCGATCTCGCTCGCGGCCGCACCGGCGGCCGCGTTGACGCGCGCCTGGGCCAACATCGACGGGTCCGGATCGACGCCGGTGACCTGCAGGCCCCAGGTCGCGAACATGATGGCGTGCTTGCCGGTGCCGCAGCCCACGTCGACCACCCGGGCCACGCTCTCGCGCTCGAACAGGGATCGGAAGAGAGGCGCCTCACGCGCGAGCCGCTTGTCCCAGTCGACGAACCGGTCGTAGCTGTCGGCACGTTCCTCGCCGCCGAACCCCGCCTTGGTGGTCTCGCTCATCGCCGGGCTCCTTTGCCAGTCACTCGTCGATCTTGAAGATGCGCACCGCGTTGCCGCGCAGGATCAGGTCCCGGTCGTGGTCGGACAGGCCCATCTCCTCGAGCGTGCGGCGCTGCGCGTACGCGATCCAGGTGCGGTAGGGCGCCGTGGTTCCGGAGTCGGTCCCGAACAACACCCGTTCGGGGCCCATCGCCGTCAGCGCACGCTCGAACACCTCGGGCAGCGTCATCTTGGGGACGTGGTAGTCCATCCAGTTGTTGGTCCCCGACGAGTCCACGCACACGTTCTTGCACTGGTACGCCAGCTGGAGCACCTGCTGCAGCCACCCGGCACCGAAGTGCGCGATCACGAACGGGGTGTCCGGGTAGTCGCGCGCCACCGGGGAGAGGTCGAGCGGGTCCGCGTAGCGAAGGTCGCCCGTGGGGTCCACGGTCACGCCGTAGTGGATGGTGACGGCGACGCCGAGCTCCGCCACCTTGTCGAAGAAGGGGCGGCACGCCGGGTCGGACAGCCGGTAGCAGCGGTTCACGGGGTACAGCTTGACGCCTCGGAACCCGACGGCCACCTCGCGCTCCAGCAGCTCCGGCCCCGAGGGATCGAACGGGTCGATGTTGCACAGCGCCAGTACGTGCCCTTTGGCGGCCACGAGGAAATCGCGCGTCCACTGATTATCCGGAGCCACCGACATCACGACCGCGCGAGAGACACCCGCTGCCTCAAGACGCTCGAGATACCAGCACGCCGCCTGCTCGGGCGTCAGATCGGGCAGGACATCGGTCCCGCGGCGGCCCCACTTGCGGTTCTTGAGCCCCTCGCGGAAGCGCGCGGGCGGGTTCGGCATCGACTCGAGCATCTCCGTCAGCAAGCCCACGGTGAACAGGTGGGTGTGCGCGTCGATGACGTCGCCCGGCTTGCTGGGCGGCGCGGGGTCGAGGCTGCTGCGCTTCGGTCTCGTCGCGACCATGGGCGTCACGCTCCAGCGACCGGAGGGCTTCCGGCGTCCGCCGGCTCCTCCGGCACCACGAACGCCATCACCACGTACGCCACGATGCCCGGCCAGAATCCGGCCAGCAGCGAGATGGCGATGAAGGCGAGACGCAGCACCACGGGGTCGACCCCCAGGTAGTGCCCGAGCCCACCGAGCACCCCCGTCACCCAGCGGTCGCGCCGGGCGCGGTACAAGCGCGAACCGGGAAGCGGCCCGCGCAGGCGGAACTGCTTGCCGGCGGAGAGGATGAGCGCCGCGCCGAGCGCGATGATGGCGAGCGGCCACATCGCGCGCGTGGCAAGTCCCCAATACGTGTCGAACCATGCTGGCAAGAACTGGCGCGCCAAGAAGAAAGCACCCAGCATCACGAGCCCGATCCCCAGGAACCGTGCGAGGTCCGTGCGTCCTGGATTCCGATCGCCGTCACTCACGTGGCTGTCGACCTCCTAGAAACGTTCGATGGATAGGTTGGCCAGCCCAGCCTTGACCGTGACGCGGATTACGGGGTTCTCCTTGTCGTTGGTGCGCCACAGGCCTCCGCCGATACTGCGGCTCACCTGCATGACATCACCGCTCGTGGTCGCGTTGGTCAGACCGCCATCCAGCCGCACCTCGGCCGGAACGCCTCGCGGCAACTGAACGACCACGTTGGACACCCCGCTGTCGATCGTGGCCGTGACCGGGCCGTTGGCGCCGAAGCGGACGGTGATGTCCGAAGCACCGCAATGCACCGCCACCTGGTCGGCCCTCAGTCCGGACAGATCGATGCGCCCCTGAGCTGCGCCCGCGTCGACCTTGAGCGAGGCCCATCGCACCGAGCTGTCGAGAAGCACGTCCATCGTGGTCCCGCGCACGCCCGGGACCACCACGCCTGCGGTCCCGGCGTTCGCGATGGTGACCTGAGCGGTCCTGCCTGACTCGCTCCAGTCGAGGGTGGGCTTGTCACCCGTGGGCGCACGCCCGGACGCCGACGCAAGGTCGCCGCCGCCGCCCACCGTCAGCTCCGTGGCGCCTGCCGTGATGGACGCGCTCGCCTCCCTGATGCTACTGCTATGCGCGGCGCGCAGGCTGAACGGATCGCCACCGAATGGCCCCATCCACAGGCCGCCCGCTGGAGCCGCCAGTGCGCCGTACAGGAGCGCCGCGATGAACACGAGGCCGGACAGCACGCGGACCGCGGGGCTCTTGAGGCTCGCGCCGATGACGTCTATGCCCGCCGAGATCACCCACACCGGCCACAGCGACAGGATCGAGCCCCACACGCTCCAAGGCAGGTAGCCAAGCTGATTCGCGAGCAGGATGCCGCCGATCGTGGCCAGCGTCAGCCCACTCATGACGCGTTTGGCAGCCACTGGGCTAGCGCCTCCTCGGCCGGAACATCATGCCGACGCCTATGGCGATGAGGATGACCGGCCACAGCTTCCAGATGTCGAGCCGCAGTTGCGGGAACAGCATATTGACGAGGAAGAGCGCGCCGACCACCACCAGAATGACACCGGGGATCACGCCTCCGCGACGGAGGTCCTCCGGGTAGCGCCAGTCCTCAGGACGCACGGTCGAGGCGCCCGCGACGGGCACCGGTCCGCCGGCGCTCGCGGCCGCCGTCGGGGACTCGGGTGCGGGTGCGGTTGCTGGTGCGGATGCGCCGGGAGTCTCGGGCACCGCTCCGCCTCCTTGCTGCACGTCTGCCCGGGCGCTCTGCGGTGCAACGGGCGGGGTGCCCCCCTCGGACTTCCATTGCTCGTACAACGGTCGGCCCCCTTCCTCCGGAACCACGATCCACAGCGCCACATAGGCGAGGATGCCAACGCCTGTGAACATCGCCAGCAGGACGAAGATGAGCCTGACGAGCGTCGGGTCGAGTCGGAAGTAGTCTCCGAGTCCGCCGCACACTCCCGCGAGCATGCGGTCCTGCCGGCTGCGATACAGAGTGCGCTGCTCCATGCTAGTCCTCCCGGTCGGACTGGTCGGCGATCCGTGTGACCCGCAATCGCGCGATGCGACGGCGGCGGACGGTGGCGACGCGTATCTCGAATTCGCCGACCCGGGTGCTCTCGCCCGCCACCGGTATGTGCCCGAGTTCCGACAGCACCCAGCCGGCGAGGGTGTCGTACTCCTCCGCATCCTCGACGGGCAATCCGAGTCGCTCCCGTGCGTCGTCGACGGGAAGGCGGCCGTCCACGAGCCACGAGCCCTCACCGATCGCCGTCACGAACGCATGGTCGCGATCGAACTCGTCCGCGACCTCGCCGATGACCTCCTCGACGATGTCTTCGATGGTGACGACTCCGGCCGTGCCGCCGTATTCGTCGACCACGATCACCATGTGGCTCCTCGCCCGGCGCATCTCGCCGAGCAAGTCGATGATCGGCTTGGTCTCGGGCACGAACGATGGCGGGCGCATGTGGTCGGTCAAAGGCTCCTCACCCCGACCCTCGGCGATCGGCTCGACCACGTCCTTCATGAGCGCGATGCCCACGATGGTGTCTGGGTCGCCGTGGAAGACGGGGATGCGCGACCGGCCCGTGCGCCGGAAGACCGAGTACGCCGAGGCCGCGGTCTCGGTGTCCTGGAGCAGCGAGAGGTCGACCCGCGGCACCATCACCTCGCGAGCGACGGTGTCGCCCAACTCGAAGATCTCATGGATCATGCGCTTCTCCTCGTCGAGCAGACTGCCCTGCTCGGTGACCAGAAGTTTGATCTCCTCTTCGGTCACGCCGGGGCCACCCTGCCCCCGCCGGACCCCGATGAGCGCGGCCACCGCATCCGTCGACCGGGCGAGCACCCAGATCACGGGCGTGACGGCGGTGGCCAGCCAATCCAGGGGGATGGCGGCCGCCTTCGCCACGGCCACGGCCCTCTGCAGCCCGAGTCGCTTGGGCGCCAGCTCGCCAAGAACGAGCGTCACGTACGTGATGGCGACTGTGACGAGTGCGACCCCCAGGGCGGCCGAGGCCCGGTCGACCCACGGTACGCCCAGCGTGCGCAGCCACGCGGCCACGGGCGTCGCCAGCGTGACCGCCGCGGCAGCCGACGCCGTGAAGCCGATCAGCGTGATGCCCACCTGTGTCGCCGAGAGCAGGCGCGTGGGATCGTCGAGCAATCGGATCGCGGCCTTGGCGCCGGCCGAGCCCCGGGCCGCCTCGGCCGTCAGCGCGGCGCGGCGCACGGATACCAGCGCGATCTCCGCAGCTGCGAAGAACCCGTTCAACAGGATGAGAGCCAGGATGCCGATAAGTTCCCAGAGGTAGTTGTTCATGCCTGCTACGTTACCAGTCCCCGAGGGGCGGTAACACGACCTCGTGCGCTGCCGGGCGCGGTCGAGGGACCTGCGTGCGCTGGGACCGATAGACTCGGACGCCCGCATGCACCAGAATCCTGTAGGCGGCAACTTCACCGTGCGCATCACGGAGGGAGAGCGGGGACTCGCGTGGCAGATCAGTCGACAAGCAAGGACCTCGACTCCCTCGTACGCGGGATAACCGCGGCGGCGAAGACCTTGCGCCTCTACCCCGCTTCGAGCCCCATCCCCCGACAATCCGTCGAGTCCGCGTCAGCGTCGCTCGCCGCGTTCCTGGCTGCCGAGCCGGTGCTCTCGCTCACAGTCGCCCGCGACGGGTTCTCGTACGCGGGTGACCCGGTGTCCCCGAACGCTCCCGGCGTCGGCGACCTTGCCGACGCGATGCGCGCGCACGGGGTCGCCGAGGTCGACTTCACACCCGGCTGCACGACCGACGAGCTGCTCGCGTTCCTGGCGGCGGTCATGGAGAAGCCTGAAGACCTGCTGTCGCGAGGAGGCCTCAATGCGGTGCTGACGGCGGCGGGTATCGAACACGTCCGCACCGCGGAGGTGTCGCTGACCGTCGTCGGCATCGACGACCATGCACCCATCGGCGCGGATGCAGAGGCGTTTTTGAAGGACCTCGCAAGTGATTCGGGCAAGCTCGGCACGTGGCTCTCCATCGCCGCCAAGGGTGATACCACGACCATGTTCGCGGGCCTCGCCGACTTGGCGCAGGCGGCCGGTCCCGGCGGCTTGTCCCGGCTGCTGGACTCGCTCGCCACGGCTTTCAACGAGCAGGGTGTGGAGGTGCGAGACGCGCTCCTGGGCTTGGGACTGGAGCAGGGGGAGGCGCGGGGCCTGATCGGCGGCATGCTCACACGGGTCGCGACTCCCGAGATCGCCGGGGCGCTGTGCGGCGGTGTCTTCGGCCGGAACATGCTGTCGATGTCGACAGCGATGGCGAAGCTGCCTCTGGCATCCCGGGCCGCGGACGTCATGGCCCAGATCAAAGACATCCTGCCCACGCTCGGCCACAGCGCCAAGGAGCTCGACTTCCTCGACCACATGGTGGATATCCGAGCGAACGAGGCGCCGGAGCCGGCCCTCATCGACGCGCAGCCCGTCTACCGCAAGGTCGCGGAGCTCACTCGTGTCGACGCCGGCTCTATCGCGACCGCCAGGCGCCGGATCGAAGAGTCCACCGCCAGGATCAACCACGCTTCGGTCACGACGATGCTCACACTGCTCGACCAGCAGGAGAGACCCGAGCTGTACTTCCGAACGCTCGACAGCCTGGCGCGCAGCGTGCCGGCGCTCATCGAGCAGGGCGACCTGGCGGTGGCGGCCCGCGTGCTCTCGGAGATCTCCGCGCGCGAGGGGCGTGCGATCCAGCCGTGGCCCGAGTTGACGGAGCGCCTGCGCGCCGCCATGAATGTCGCGGCCTCACACCGGTCCATGAAGGCTCTGCTCTCAGTGGTCGCCTCGGACCCGTCTCGCACTCCCGCGGCACGCGAGATCATGCAGCACGCGGGCGAGCCGGCTCACGCGGTGTTCATCGATGAGGCCCTCGCGCTCAGGCCCGACGGACTCGAGATGGCCTCGCAGATCATCGGGCGGCGCATGATCGATCTGCTCGCGGTCGCGGCTTCTCGCGCACAGTGGTTCCAGGTCGCGCCGCTGGTGGCCTACCTGGCTCGGGAAGCGGACAGCCGGTCGATCGCGGCCATCGAGTCGATAGCGCGGCGCGGCGACGAACAATCACGAAGGGAGACCGCGAGCGGGCTCTCGGCCGCCGGTAGCCCCGCTGCGGTCCGCATCCTGGCCCAACTGCTCAAGGACCCGTCGGTCGAGGTCGCGATGATCGCGGCTCGCGGGCTGGCCAAGCTCCACACGCCCGGCGCGACGGCCGCGCTCGGCGAAGCGCTGACCACACTTGAGATCGACGGCCGCGACTTCCCGCTCGCGCGTGAGATCGTCCTGGCCCTCGCGAAGTCGCCGGATCCCGCCGCGGAGCCGATCCTCGAGAGACTGGCCGCCCGGCGCGCCTTCATCAAGCGGGGGCATTTCGTCGAGATCAACGATCTCGCGCGTCAGGTGCTCGCCGCCCGCGCGAAGGGAGGTGCGCCACGATGAACGACGAGAACGCGGTCGTTGCCGGCCTCTCGGCCGCCCGCAAGGCCATCCAGCTCTACCCGCCCTCGCACCCCAGCTACCTGGAAGCGATCGCGATGCTCATCAACGCCGTGACCGCCGCGACCGCCGACAGCAGCGACTTCGTTCTCAACGTGCATCTGGGTCGCCTGTACTGCGGCAGCCAGGTCATGTCGGGAGACGGTCCTGCGCTCGCCACCGTGTCGATGTCCCTCGAGGCTCACCGCGTCGAGAGCCTGACGTTCCATCCCGGTTTCACCGCCGACGAGGCCGCGGCCTTGGCCGACGTGCTCAACCTCCGTCCCTCGGCCGACCTGTCCGTGACCGACGAGCTCACCGCGCGCGGTGTCACTGGCGTGACCGTCGCCGCGCTGGGCGAGGCGGGCGACGAGGAGGAGCGGGCCGAGCGCGACCGTCAGCGCGAGGCCGACCGGGCGCTGTATCGCCAGCTGATCTCAGCGATGCGGGCGTTGACCTCGAACGTGCGCGAGGGCCAGACGCCCGATATGGAGCAGGCCGCGGGCATGGTCGAGCACATCATGGAGCGGCTCGTCTCCGACGAGGCCACGGTCCTCGGCATGGCCACGATGAGCGCACACAACGAAGCCTCGTTCTTCCACTCGATCAACGTGATGATCTACTCGCTCACGCTGGGCGTGGGCCTCGGGCTTCCGGAGGAGGGGCTCGTCTCCCTCGGCATCGCGGCGCTCTTCCACGACGTTGGGAAGGCGGCCTTCGACCTGACCGACCCAGCCCAGGCCCGGGCAGCGCAGGCGCTGCACCCTCAGTACGGCGCGGAGATCCTCTCGCAGATCCCGGACACGGATCGCGCACCGATGCTCGTCGCGTACGAGCACCACATGGGGCAGGACGGGACCGGTTATCCCGAGCGTTCGGAGGAGTACTTCACGCACCCCTATAGCCGGATGGTCTCGATAGCCGACCGGTATGACAACCTCACCAAAGGCGCGGTCGGAGCGGCGGTGACCCCGGACCGGGCCGTCATCCAACTGCTGCGCGAGGCTGGAAAGGCGCTCGATCCCACGTTCTGCCGCCTGTTCGTCCGCGCTCTCGGGGTCTTCCCGGTCGGCTGCGTGGTGCGACTCTCCGATCAGAGCGTGGGTGTGGTGCGCGCCACGGGCACCGACCCCATGCTGCCGCACGTGCGCGTCGTGTGGGACACGATGGGGCTGGAGCTCGACCCGCCTTGCGAGGTGGATCTCGAGGTGGACGGCCGGACGGTCGTCGAGGTGCTCGATTCCGACAGCCTCAACCTGACGGTCGCCGACCGGCTCTAGCGGCGAAAGCCCGCGCCCTACGCCCCGTGCGGGTTGATCTTGTGCAGCACCAGGGCGATGAGCGCCAGCCTGCGACCCCGCTCCTGGCATGCGTCGACGAACTTGCCGACGGTCTCGCGCATCTCCGGGGCGGGCTTGTAGCGCACCAGTCCCCCGGCGCACTGCAGGATGTGGTCCTTGGCCAGCTCGTCGATCTCAGGCTGCAGCTCGTCGACCCGACGGCCGAGTCTCGAGGAGAGACCCTCCAGGTCAAGGACGGCGTCGGGGTTCCGGTGAAAGAACACGAGGACGTCCCACGTCAGGAGAGACCTGACATGCTGGTCGACGAACTTCATGATGGAGGGGCCAAGGACCCCCTCGAGTTCGTACACGCCCTACCGTCCCCGCTAGAAGGATCCCATCACACACTGTATCGGCCTGACGGTACCCGACATTAGGTCCCAACGAACAAGCGCTCGCGACGAACGAAGCGAAGCCTCAGCGCATTCCCGCGATTAGTGTAACCCACGAGCCTCCACCATCTGACGCCTCCCGTGTGAACGGCGCATAATCGGCTCCGAACGCATCCCTGTGCGGCTGAGCGGTCCGATGAACGGCGCACACAATTCCGGTGCGGTGCGACGACGGGCACGGTGAAGTAGAGTGGTGCGACACGACGGCTCGACCGCACATCGAGGCAGACAGGAGACCCCACATGGCACCGAAGGCCGGCGATACCGTCCTCGTCCACTACCGCGGCACCCTCGCGGACGGCAGCGAATTCGATTCGAGCGAAGGGCGCGACCCGCTACGCTTCACTTTGGGTGCAGGCGAAGTGATCTCGGGCTTCGAAGATGCGGCCCGCGAACTCGAGGTGGGCCAGAGCACCACGGTGACGATCCCGCCGGAAGAGGCATATGGGCAGCGCTACGAGGAGGCGGTCCAGACGGTCCCGGCCGCGGACTTCGCTGAGGGCCAGGAGCCGTTCGTGGGCGGCATGGTTCGGGTCGTCGACCCCGAGGGCAACGAGCACGCAGCGGAGATCTCCTCGGTCGTGGGCAACGAGGTCGTGCTGGACTTCAACCACCCGCTCGCGGGACAGACGCTCATATTCGAGATCACGCTCGTCGAGGTCATTCCCTGCTAGCTCGAACAGTTCGCCGGCCAAACGTCCGAAGGGCCCCGCGATGCGGGGCCCTTCGGATCATCCGAGACACTCCAGCCGTCTATTCCTTCTCCGCAGAGAGCTCACAGACCGTCTGCGTCTGCGCGGCGAGCAGGTACAGAAGGGCTGCGACGGCCATGGGGGCGATGAGGGCGACGCCCATGGACATCCACACGCCCGCCTCCCATCCCGAGATCATGCCCCACACGATGACGCCCACCGACGCGACGGCAAGTATGGCTGACGCGAGCCGTTCGTAGAACCAACCGACAACGAACACCACGACCGCCAGCGCCAATGGGATCGCGGCGTTTAGGGTCGACACGGCGACCGTCTTGTCCAGATAGGCGTTCATCGCGCCGAAGACCGCGGCGATCCACACGATACCGCCGGCTATCACGAACCCTCGGGCGAACACGCGCTCCATGTTCATCCTGTTGTAGTTGCACGTCCTGACCAGCAGGTTCATCTGAAGGTTCCCTTCACTCGTCAGTACGATCACGGTTGGATTCTTCACTTCCAATTCCTAGATACCCCAGCGACGACGCATGAAGCGCGACCGAACGCCGGAACGCGTCATTCGTACCCCGCGAACGACTCCAGGGACACGCGCTCACGCGGCACGTCGAGGTCCGCGAGCACGAGTTTCATCGCATCGATCATCGCGGGAGGTCCCGCCGCGACCCAGTACCAGCCGTCCAGCGGGTCGACATGTCTTCTCACGATCGCGGCCGTGATGAAGCCGGTCTCCCCGCTCCAGCCCGCCTTCGGCTCTGCGAGGACGTGCACGAACGCGATTCCCGGGTGTTCGCGCTCGTAGGCGTCGAACTCCTCCAGGAACGGGATCGAGCCCTGGTCGAGGTTGCCGTAGAACACCAGGAACTTGGGGCCCCCGCCTCTTTGCACTGCGTCGCGGATGATGCAGCGCGCCGGCGTGACACCGACGCCGCCGACCAGGAACGCGACCTTCTCCACCCCCGGATCGAGCGTCATAGCGCCGCGGGGGTCGGTGATGCCGACCCCCTGTTCCGGCTCGAGCGCGAGCAGCTCGTCTTTGAATGCGGAGCCGGTGAGACGCGTGGTGATCATCAGGTCGGCGTCTCCCGGCGAAGAGCAGATGGTGAAGTGCTTGGTCTGCTCACCCTCTCGCGTCTGAAGCGTGAGCGACAGGAACTGCCCGGGGTCGAACAGATAGCCCACCGGCCGGGCGAAGGTGAAGCTCGCGACCCCCGGCGCCTCGGTCGTGCTCGAGATGAACGCTACCCTGTGCTGTCCGATCGTCACCGCGGCGCTCCCTTCCCAAGACTGCCTGGCCCCACTATGTGTTCCCGTTACCCGGCGCGGGTACGTTCAGATTCGTCGGCCGAGCGCGGCCGTGCAGTCCGACCATGGAGGGACACGCGCGATGACACCCGGCTTCCCGCACACGGTACACGCCCCGGAGTTCGTCGAGGGGCTCGACTGGATAGGCGTGAGCCGGCCGCCGACTCTTGCGGAGCTGCGGGGCAAGATCGTACTGCTCGACTTCTGGACGGCCGGTTGAATCAACTGCATGCACATGCACCCGCGTGTACGGGAGCTCGAGGACAGGTTCCAAGATGTGCTGGTGGTCGTCGGCGTGCACGCCGGCAAATTCGCAGCGGAGCGCGCCACTCCTCGGATCCGCAGCGCCGCCCGGCGGCTCGGCATCACCCACCCGGTGGTCAACGACCGGCAGTTCCGCGTCTGGCGCTCGTACGGGGTCCAGGCGTGGCCCACCATCGCGATCGTCTCACCCGACGGCTACCTGGTCACCGTTCGCGCTGGCGAGTTCGCGATCGAGGAGATCGCCGGCATCATCTCCCGGCTGGCCGACGTTCACCGTGCGACCGGCGACCTCGACACCTCACCGCGCGACTTCGGGATCGACCCTCTGGGCGCCGGCTCGGAACCTCCCGCGGGCTCCGCGCTCAGGTTCCCGGGTCGGATACTCGCACAGGATGACCGGCTCTACATCTCCGACACCGGAAACCATCGAGTGCTCGCGCTGCGCCTGCTCGACGGATCCGCATGCGCCGACCAAGAGCCCCGAGCGGTGATCGAGTCCGTCTGGGGTTCGGGCGACGAGGGCTTCGGTGATGGCCGGGGCGAGCATGCGAGGTTCGGTGAGCCGCAAGGCCTGGCCACCCAGGCCGGCGTTCTCTATGTCGCGGACCGGACGAACCACGCGATACGCGCCATCCGCCTGGCCGACGGTGCCGTGACCACCCCCGCGGGGACTGGCGAACTCGCGGCCCGGCGGATCGTCCCCGGACCCGGGTCGGGCACTTCGCTCCGCTCACCCTGGGGTCTTGCCCTGTGGCGCGACCGCCTGGCGATCACGATGGCCGGCTCGCACCAGCTGTGGACGCTCACGCTCGACGGCCGAGACATGCTCGAGCCGCTGGCGGGCTCCGGCGCCGAGGACATCACCGACGGGCGCGCGGAGCGGGCGCTCCTCGCTCAGCCGACAGGACTCGCCACGGACGAAGAGCGGCTCTTCTTCACTGACTCCGAGAGCTCGGCGGTCCGCGTCGTCGGGGGCGACTCTGCCCCGCGGGTCGATACGCTGGTGGGAACCGGACTCTTCGACTACGGGGACCGCGATGGCACCGGCGACGAGGCGCTCCTGCAGCACGCGGAGGACCTCGCTTGGATGGACGGCCGTCTGTACGTGACCGACACCTACAACGACAAGTTGAAGGTGCTGGACCCTCTCTCGCGTCTGTGCCGCGCGCTGCCCGGTGGTGCCGGATCCGGCGAGGCGCTCAGTGGGCCGGCCGGGGTGTCAGCCTCTCGCGGATGCTTGTGGGTGGCGGATACGGACGCACACAGGATCGTGGCCGTCGATCCTTCAACGGGCGCCGTGAGGGTGCTCGCCATCCAGTGAACGAACGCGCGCGAACGGGGAACCTCGTCAGGCCCTCGTGCCCTCACAGCGGCGGGAGCACGACCCCGCGCTCGAGGATCCGTCGGAACTCATCCGCGGGCACCGGAGGGCTGACAAGGAACCCCTGCATGCGCTCGGCGCCGCGGTCGACCAGGAACTCCCGCTGCGCCTCGGTCTCCACACCCTCCGCGATGACCGACATCTTGAGGCCGTGCGCGAGCCCGATCACCGCTTCGACGATCATGCCGTCGTCCACGTCGCCCGGGAGATCCATCACGAACGACCGGTCGATCTTGAGCGCGCTGAAGGGGAAGCGCTTCAGATAGCCGAGCGACGAGTACCCGGTCCCGAAGTCGTCGATCGACAGGCTCACGCCCAGGTCGTTGATCGCCTCGAGCTTGCGACCGACGGCGCCCGGATCCTTCATGACCACGGACTCCGTGACCTCGAGCTCCAGGCTGGAGGGCAGGATGCCCGTCTCCGCGAGCACGGCGCTCACGGTCTCGACCAACCCTTCCTCCAGCATCTGGTTGACGGAGATGTTGACGGCGACGGTTATGGGCGACAGGCCCGCGTCGGCCCACTCGCGAACACGCCTGCAGGCCTCACGCAGCACGACCTCGCCCACCCGCACGATCAGCCCGGTCTCCTCGGCTATGGACACGAACTCGTACGGCCCGACGACTCCGCGTTCAGGGTGGTTCCAGCGGACCAGTGCCTCGCAACCGACCACGCGGCCGCTCCTGAGCTCGACCACCGGCTGGAAGTACGGCTCGAGCTCGTCCCTCTCGAGAGCGCGGCGAAGCTCGGCCTCCACTCTCAGGATCGAGACCGCGGTCTCGTGCATCACCGGGTCGAACACCTCGAAGCGACCCCGTCCGGCTTGCTTGGCGCGATACCTGGCGGTGTCGGCGTCGCGGAAGAGCTCCTCCTCGGCGTTCGCGTGCGTCGGCAGGCTTCTGGCGATGCCGATGCTCGCGCTGGTGAAGACCTCGTGTCCGTCGAGATCGAAGGGCTCGGACAGGGACTCGAGCATGCGGGCGGCCATCTCCGCGGCCTCTGGCGTGTCGTTCAGGTCGTCCATCAGCACGCCGAACTCGTCGCCGCCCAAGCGCGCGAGCGTGTGACCGGTGCGCAAGACCGCGCCCATGCGCTCGCTGACTTGGATGAGAAGCTGGTCGCCCGCGGCGTGGCCGAGGCTGTCGTTGACATTCTTGAAGCGGTCGACGTCTAGGACGAGCATGCCGAAGGCGTGGTCCGATGCTCGCTGGACGCGTGAAAGAAGGAACGACGCGCGATCCATGAACAGCGCGCGGTTCGGCAGTCCCGTGAGGTCGTCGTAGAAGGCGTTGCGGAGCAATTGCTCCTCTTGGCGCTTGCGCTCCGTGATGTCCGTGAGCGAGCCCGCCATCCGGTACGGTGTGCCGTCGTCACGACGCAGCGCCTGTCCGCGGCTGTCCATCCAGCGAGGGTAGCCGTCCGGATCGAGCACCTGGTACTCGCTCTCGAACTGCGGCGTGAGCCCGCGAACATGGAGGTCCAGCTCGAACCTCACACGGTCCACGTCGCTCGGCGCGATCCGGGCGAGCCACTGGTCGACCGAAGTGCACTCCGCGTCGTCGGCCATGCCGAGCAGAGCGCGGAATCGCGGAGAGGCGAAGAAGGCGTCGTTCATCAGGTCCCAGTCCCATATGCCGTCGTTCGCGCCGCGGATGGCGGCCGCGAAGCGCTCCTGGCTGACAGCGAGCGCGTCCTCGGCCACCCGTTCCTTGGCGATCGCGCGCGACAGTTCGTCGACCAGACGGCTCTTCTCGCGGACTTCGGCGTTCAGAAGACGCATGGTCGCGTTCAGGTCGGCGTTCGCCTTCTCGAGCTCGAGCAACTTCTGGTAGAGCTTGTGCGAAATGCGCTCGCCGTACTCCTGAAGCACTCTCGGCTGCCGCTCCAGATCCGCCGCAGCTCCGACCCTTGGCAGAGGGCGGGCGCCCGTGGCGCCGAGGAGACGCAGTATCTCTGTCAACAACAGGTCGGGCTCCTGCGGCTTGATCAGGAACATGTCGACGCCCAGGCTCAGCGCGAAGCTCTTGTCCTCCTCGTCCCCGAACGACGACGTGTACACCATGATCGGGACTTGGCTGAGCGCGGGATCGCTCTTGAGCCGGACGCACAACTGGTAGCCGTCCATGTTCGGCATCAGGATGTCGGTGACGATGGCGTCGGGCTTGCGCGCCTGCACCATGGCGAGCGCGATCTCCCCGTCCGCGGCGGACTCCACCTCGATGCCGTGCGCTCCCAGCAGCGACTCCAGCAGGTAGCGGGACGCCTCCTCGTCATCGACGACCAGTACGCGCAACTCAGGCCACCTCCTCGGGCGGAGTGACCGGCAGGAGCACTTGGAACGAAGACCCATCGGGCGATGAGGCGGCGGTCACCTCGCCGCCGAGCAGCATCGCGATCTTGCGGCATATCGAAAGACCGAGACCGGCTCCGGGAGGCCTTGTCCCGTCCGGTTTCCGTACCTGACGAAACTCGTCGAAGACGTGAGGAAGCTGCTCGGGCGTGATGCCCACGCCTGTGTCTGCGACGACTAGCCTGATATAGGCGGGGTCAGGCGCGTCCAAGGTCACGCTCACGCCGCCGCACTCCGTGAACTTCAGTGCGTTGTCGAGCAGGGCCCGCAGGATCTTCGCCATGCGCGAACGGTCGGTCACCATCCACATGGGGCCCGAGGGCGTGTTGAGGGCGAAGTCCAGTCCCTTGTCCCCGGTCAGTGGGGCGACTTCATCGCAGACCGCGCGCACGACCTCCACGGCATCCACCGTGTCGTTGACGACTTCGGCCCTGCCAGCCTCGATGCTCGAGATGTCCAAGACGTCGTCGACGACTCCGATGAGCTGGCGTCCGGACGCGTAGACCATGCTTAGCTGCCTCACCTGTTCCTCGTTGAGCGGGCCAGCCAGCTCCCGCAGCAAGACCCCGGAGAACCCGATGATCGAGTTGAGCGGAACACGGAGCTCGTGGCTCATCGACGCCAGAAAGCGTATCCGGCTCTCGGTCTCGACCTGGAGCCCGCGGTTCGCCTCCATCAGCTCGTCGGTCCTCTCCTGGACCATGCGCTCCAAGTCGAGGCGGTATGACTCGAGCGCCCGGTCGGCGGTCTCCTTGGCGCGCGCTGCGGCGGCTTCCTTCATGGCGCGCTCGACAGACGGTCCGAGTCTGGAGAGGTGGTCGGTGAGGATGTAGTCGACCGCCCCGGACCGCAACGTCTCGATGGCGATGTACTCGCCTGAGGGCGGCGCGACGACTATCAAAGGCGTTCCGGGACACACCTCCCGCGCTGCGGCTAGCATGGCGATCGCGTCGAAGGTGGCTTCAGAGTCGACGGCCAGGACCAGGTCCGGTCGCGATGTGCGGCACGACTCGAGGAACTCCCGCTCGGAGCTTGCGCGGCGCGCCGTGAACCGCACGTGGGCCCGCCGGAGCTCGGAGTCGATGGCGTCCACGGCCTTAGGACCGGCGCCGACCAGCAGGATGTCGATGTCCTTTTCCATGTGGCTCCCCCGACGCCGCTACCGGGTCACCCGGCGCCTCGCATCATGCTTCATCATTCCCAGTACTCGACGGGTTGTGGCCGATCCCGTGGTACGTCGCCCAAGGACGGGTTGCGGCACACACGCTGACAGGATGACGCCAAGCGTCCAACGACGTGCGGCCCCTTACGACAAGCGGCAGCACGGTTGGGGCATGTATTCATCATCGGAAAGGAGGGGGTGTCACATGAGTGTGCCAGCTCTCGCGCGATGGCTGGCGATGGGATCGCTCGCGATGGCGTGCTGTGCGTGCGCGCCGACGGCGCGGCCCTCGTCGCCGGCCGTCTCGGGGCCCAAGCCGCTGGCTCCGGTCGAGGTGCGCGAGTACAAGGGCGCGAAGCTGAACTCCGTCGACGACTTCTTCGAGAACTCGATCAAGGGGCCTCAGCGGGTCGACCGCGCCACGTACCGCCTCAAGATATCCGGTGAGGTCGCCTCGCCGACGGTGTACACGTACGGAGACGTGCTGGCCATTCGGCCGTCGTATTCCAAGGTCGTGAAGCTCGACTGCGTCGAAGGCTGGAGCGTCAACCTGCTGTGGGAGGGGATCAAGGTCGCCGACCTGCTCGACCGCGCAGGGATCCGCCGGAACGCCAAGACGGTTGTGTTCCACGCGGTGGACGGCTATACGACGTCGGTTCCCCTCGACTACATCAGGTCCAAGGACATCCTCATGGCGTACAGGATGAACGGCATCGAGATCCCAGCGATCCGGGGCTTCCCGTTCATGCTCGTGGCCGAGGACAAGTGGGGCTACAAGTGGTGCAAGTGGATCGACCGTATCGAGGCCTCGACCGACACGAACTACAAGGGATACTGGGAGCAGCGCGGATACAGCGCGGCCGGCGACAGGGACAAGCCGTCGATAGGGCCATAGGTGACGCCACGGGAAGGGCAGGGCTGAGCGTGAAGCTGGACAAGGGACTCGCCTGGTTGGCCGTCGGCATGCTGGGCGTCTCAGCGGTGCTGTACACGGTGTTGTTCCGCTCGTTCGGACGGTTGGGCGACATCGAGTTCTACACGTTGCTTGACCTCGCGTTCATCCCCATCAATGTCCTGATCGTCAGCCTCGTACTGAACCGCGTGCTTGCCGTTCGCGAGAAGGCCGCACTCCTCAACAAACTCAACATGGTCATCGGCGCGTTCTTCTCAGAGGTCGGCACCGACCTGCTCCAGAAGCTGGCCGTGTTCGATACCGATATCGAAGAGACCGGGGAGCACTTGCGGTTCAACGGATCGTGGACCCCGAAGGACTTCGCGATGGCACGTGGCGAGATCGCCGAGCACGACCACGTGCTCAAGTTCGAGCATGGCGACGTCGACGCGCTCAAGGCGTGCCTGGTATCGCACCGACCGTTCCTGTTGCGACTGCTGGAGAACCAGAACCTGCTGGAGCACGAGCAATTCACCGAGGCGCTGTGGGCCGTGTTCCACCTCACCGAGGAGCTGGACGCTCGTCGGGACCTGACCGACCTGGGGGCGGCGGACCGCGAGCACGTGGAGATCGACGCGATGCGCGCCTACGAACGGCTGCTGTCGGAGTGGCTCGGCTACCTCAAGCACCTCAAGGCGCAGTACCCGTACCTATACTCCTTCGCGGTGCGCACCAACCCCTTCGACGCCAAGGCGAGCATCAGCATCGAGTAGCGAAGCCGGTCGCCGTCACGCCGCAGTCAGCAGCAGGTCCCTCGAGGCTTAGCGCGCGGCACCGGGGATCACGTAGAGCAGCACCGCGAGGAAGTGGCACACGCTGCCGGCGAGAACGAACAGGTGCCACACCATGTGCATGTACGGAACGCGCTTGAGCACGTAGAACACGGTGCCGAGTGTGTAGGCCAGGCCGCCAGCAACCAGCAACCACATCCCGTTGTGCGGGAGGTTCGCCCACAGCGGCCCCCACATCGTCACAACGAGCCAACCCATCCCCAGGTACACCACGGCCGACACCCATCGGGGCCGGTAGACCCAGAACGCCTCCAACGACATCCCGACGGCCGCCAGCGTCCATACGATGGCGAACATCCACCAGCCACCATGGTCGCGAAGCGTCACGAAGGTGAAGGGCGTGTAGGTGCCGGCGATCAGCAGGTAGATGGCGCTGTGGTCGATGATCTTGAAGACGTGCCTCGCGCGGGGGAACGGGATCGCGTGGTAGAGCGTCGATCCCGTATACAGAAGCACCAGCGAGATGCCGAAGACGAGTGCCCCCGCCATGCTCCAGCCGTCACCGTTGCGTGCTGACCAGACCACCATCATGGTGAGCGCGACGATGCTGAACGCCATCCCCACCCCGTGCGTGATGCTGTTGGCGATCTCCTCGCCCACAGTGTAGGGGCGGCCCTTCTCGGGCGAGATGGCCATCGGCTCGCGGATCCCTTTGGACTCGTCTCGTTCAAGATCGCTTCCGCGACCGTCTTCGTCCGACATCCGGCTCTCCTACTTCCTCGCGCGGACCGGCACGTCCGCTGTCACGGTATGGCAGATGGCGCAGGTGCCGGGATAGTGTCCCGAGGGGGCGACCTGCGCGGGGTTGATGCGGGGGAACGCCATGTGGGCCAAGAAGAAGAATGCCACGAATACCACCATCGCGGACCCGGCGATCCATGCGACCCGCGCGAAGGTCGATAGCGGCGCGGGCTTGTCGAACTCGGGTCCGTCCGCTTCTTCAGATGGATCGGACCCTGCGGGACCGCTCGTCTCGTCCGCCATGTTCGCCCCTGTCGGCATGGGATCCTCGGCGCGCAACCCGCGCACTCGTCCATGCTAACACCCGAGCCGGACAAAGCGGCGCCCTCGAACCGGGCTCGGGAGCCGGAGAAGGTTCGCTTCCCGGGCCCTATGGGCCCTCGGGAAGCCAGCGGGCTATGTCGCGCGATCCAGCGTCCGCGTCGACCCAGACACCCGCGCCACCTACCGCGCGGGCGGCCAGCTCGAAGTGCAACATCGCGATACCGCAGTCCAGCGCCAAGGTCACGCCCGGCGTGTCAACACCCTGGCTTGACACGACCAGTCCGCCGTCCTCCATGCGGAATCGCCACGGCTGGCGGTTCATCGCGGAGGGGGCGACCCGAACGGCTTCGAGGCCCGCGGCGGCCCACGTCGGCCAGCCCGCCGAGCCGGGGGCGAGCTCCTCGATGGCGCGGCGCTTCTTGGGCTTGCCCCATCCGAACAGGAGCCGCTCGCTGAACGGAGCTTCTCCCTTCGCGTGACCGAGGGGCGAGATGGCGAAGACCCGCTCACCGGGCATGAGACGCGCGACCTGAGCGGAGAGCTTGCGGTCCAGCGAGCCGCCGATCCAGCACGTGTCGAGCCCGAGCGCAGTGGCCTCTAGCACCACCGCTTCGCCGGTGAATCCGACGTGCTGGTCGCTCCCGTCCTCGGCGGGGGTTCCCAGGAAGACCAGAGCGGAGGGAGCGCCCACGACCTTGCCATAACTGCCCAGAATGCCCCTGAACAGCGCCTCGGGAGCCTCGCGGACCAGGACCACACGTGCGTCGCCATAGGGGCGGAACGAGCGGCACAGCGCGTCCAGTGTGTCGAGGTCGGCCTCCGTCACGGCGACGCCGTCGAAGGTACGGCGGCTGCGGCGCTGCGGGACCGCAGCGAGCCAACTCCGCGTCTGCTCCATCGTCGGTGACATGTCCGGGCGTTCTTCCATGGTGCTTCCCCACCTTCCCCCTACGTCGATTTCAGCGCGCCGCGACGACGCGCCATGCGATCCATGTGACGAGGGCGGCTACGGCCAACCACGTCACGACCACGATCGCCGCTGCGGCGCGCCCCGCCGGTCCCAAGTCGATGTCGGCCGATTGGGCGGCCCGTCGCGCTTCGGCCAGGACATCGGTCGGTACCAGCCTGAGCGCGAGCCAGAAGCCCGCCGGGATGATGAGGGCGTCGTCGAGATAGCCGAGTACCGGTATCGGGTCCGGTATGAGGTCGATCGGGCTGACGGCGTAAGCGACCACGGCGATGGCGAGCGCGCGGGCGTACCAAGGGCAGCGCGGGTCGCGATACACGAGATAGAGCGCGTGTGTCTGGGTCTTGAGGATCTTCGCTCGTGCTTTGAGGCGCTGGAACACCGATGGCACGCGGCCACCCTCCGATCGACACTGCGTCTGCTTGAGTCACGCTCCCGGATGCCCCACGATTGTACCGCCGCGACAGGCGCGGCCACCATCCGGAGGCGAGAGGCATGACGGACGACATCGTGCGGGCGCGAACCATCATCTCGGGGCGCGTCCAGGGGGTGTACTTCCGGCAGTCCACAGCCTTCCAGGCTCGCGCCGCCGGCGTTGCGGGATGGGTGCGCAACCTGGAGGACGGAGACGTCGAGGCGGCCTTCGAGGGTTCACACGCGGCCGTGGACTCGATGCTGCGGTACATGGCGGTGGGACCGCAGCACGCCCGAGTGGACGCGGTGGAGACCGTGTGGGAGCCGACCGCGGGAGAGTTCGGGTTCTCGATCCGGTAGCACGGAGGACCGGCCACGGCACCCACGCTCGAGCAGATGCCGACCGCTACTTCTTGGGCGCTACGTCCGCCTTATAGTAGGCCACCGCGTCGTCAGATGCCTGGTTGGCGGCCTTTGTGAGCTCATCGATCTTGGCGGTGATCGCGTCGGAGACCGTCAGGAATTCCGCCGTCTGCTTCTCGGTCGCCTTGTTGTCGCGAATGCCTGTGAACATGACGGTCATGGCATCGTAGAGCTTCATGTACTCGGCGTTGCGAGCGATGCCGATGTCGATGACCGCAGCCTCGAGTTTCGCGTACTTCTTGACCTGGGGCTTCACGTCGATCTTGTCCACGCCCGCGTACGCCAGCTTCGCGCCTTCCATCTCGGTCTTCTGCTGGACCAGCTTGACCTTCACTTGTGCGATGAGTTCCAGGCCCTTGGCAGCCGAGGCCGGACTCCCGTCGAGGTTGTTCAGGTCCTGCTCCAGCGTCGCCGCCTCGTCACCGAGCGCGATGGACTTCTTCATGTGTGCATCGGCCTGCCCGATGAGCGCGTTCGCCTGTGCCGTGGTGTTGTCGCAGCCCACGAGCAGCAGGGCCACGACAGCCATGGCGATCGTGGCGAGCAGGAGGTATCGCTTCATCTCGACGGTTCCCTTCCGTGGGATTCTGGCCGCAATCGTACACCATCCGCGTGTCGGATCCGCAGCCCCCTCGGCGCCCTCGACCTGGGCACGGGAACGGTCGTCGCCAACGGGTCATTCGCCTTCCGATACCTCCGCGACGACGGCGTCGGTCTCGACGGCGGCCTCACCGCTCGCGACCTGGCCCGCGGAGGCCGCAGTGGGGCGGCCCTTGAAGTTGACGAGCAGCACTCCGCCCAGCGCTATCGCGCCACCGACGAGCGTGACCCCCGACGGGACGACGCCCTGCCATACCCACGCCACGAGCGTGGCGAGCACCGGCTGGCCGTACAGGAAGCTCGCCGTGGTCGACGCCGGCATCTTCTGCAGCGCGTACGACCACACCGTGTAGGCCAGCGCACCGGGGAACACGCCCAGGTAGACGACCGTCCAGGTGGCCCATGCGGGAGCGGTCTGGATATGCCGCACCAGTCCGGGTGCGAACACGAGCATCGGGATGGTCCCGAGCCAGATCGCGTAGAACGTGAACTCGAGAGCGCTGTACTTGCGAAGCGGCTTCTTCGACACCACGAAGTACCCGGCGGTCGCCATGGCTGCGACCGCCACGATGAGCACGCCCGGCGAGAACCCGAAGCCGCCCCTGCCTTCGCCGAAAGCGATGGCGGATACGCCGGTGAACGCCGTCAGAACGCCTGCCCAGCCCCAGCCGTTGAGCCGTTCGCCCAGGAACGCTACGGCCAGCAGCGCCGTGAAGATGGGGCCGGCCGCGATTACGAGCGACGCGGCCCCGGCGGAGACAGTCGACTCTCCGTAGTTGAAGGCCAGGTGGTAGGTGGTGATGCCGAGCAGTGCCGCCATCGCCAGGCGCGGCAGGTCCTCGCGGTCGGGCAGGCGCATCCTCGTCGCGAGCGCCCACAGGCCCGTGGCCGCGGAGGCCACCAGGAAGCGCAGAAGGGCGGCCTCCCCCGGCGAGTACGCATGCGCGGAAGGGACCACGACGGTGCTGACCCCCGCGAACGCCGAGGACCACACGACGACCGCGAAGATCGCGGCGAGCACGGGCTTCAGGCCGTATCGCGACGAGGCGGAACCGTTGTCCGAGGCGATGGTGCATCACTCCAATGGGTCATTTCAGCGCCGCGGAGGTCCGCAGCGTATCCGCACTCTACCCTCGCCCTCCGGCGCGGTCAAAACGGGCCGCGACCGCGGGGGACGTCAACTCACGCAGAGCGTCGAAACGGACGTTAGCCCTTCGGCGGTGATGATGTCAGGCATCCGACCTCACGAATTCCATGTCATCCAGCAGTGCGAAGAGGAGCTCGTGGTTCGCGGTGAACACCTCGTCCGGGGCACCGAGCAACTCGTCGGCGGTCTGGACGTACGGGCCACCGGGAGCGATGTCACTGCCGCAGTGCTCGAACAGCGCGCGGACGTCCTCGCGGCGCCACTCGGGGTGGAACTGCAGCCCGACCACGCGGCCCTCGGCGTACTCGAAAGCCTGGTTCACGCAGCCTTCGCTCGAGGCCATGCGTACGGCCCCATCCGGGATCGAGAACGTGTCGCCGTGCCACAGGCCGGTCACGAACGAGCGCGGGAGCTTGCGGAAGACGGCCGACTCCGCCATCTCGAGGGTCAGCGTCACCGGGAACCAGCCGATCTCCTCGAACTCGTTGTGCTCGACCTCGCCGCCGAGCGCGTCGGCGACGAGCTGGCCGCCGAGGCAGACGCCGAGCACGGCCTTGCCCGCGTCGATGGCCTGGCGGATGAAGCGCTTCTCGGAGACGAGCCACGGGTGCACGCCGACCTCGTACGCGCCCATGGACCCGCCCATGATGACGAGCCAGTCGATATCGTCAAGGCTGGGCCATTCCTCGGTGACGGCAAGCGTCATCGACATGCGGAAGCCGCGTTCGCGCGCCCAGTCGGCGATCGCTGCTGGCGGCTCGTACGGCGCGTGCTGGATGTAGTGAAGGTGCATCGTGCTCGGACCCCCCGGCCATGGCGGTATTCACGGACGCCTCGATTGTACGGCAGCGCCGTCACCGCGCGAGGGGCCCCGATGCTACGGATTCGGCGAGACGGGCTGGTCGTCGGGGGAGAGTCGCTCGCGTTGGACGGGCCCGGTCGGGCGTCCCCGGTCGACCGCGATCGCCTCCGGGATGCTGAGCGCCGCTACGACCGCGAGCACAAGGCCGCCGCCGATCAGGGTCGCCTGCACGCCGATGGCTGCCGCGAGAAGCGGCGCGAAAGCGAGCGGCAGCAGCTCGCCACCCTGCCGGTGCATCTGCGCCACGCCGGTGACGCGGCCGACGTACTCGTCGGGCGAGTCGGCGTGCACGAGCGTGCGCAGCAGCGGGTCGACCACGCCGATGATCGCGCCCCACGCCACCGCGCCCACCGCGACGATGCGGATGTCACGGGTCCCCACGTACAGCAGGGCGCCCAGCCCCACGAGCACCGCCCCGCCCGCGAGGCCGCGCGCCGAAACGAGCCGGTCGGGCAGTTTGGCCAGCGCCCAGGCGCCGAGGAGTATCCCGACACCGAACAGGGTGTTGATCCAGCCGATGGCCTCGACGCCGGTGCGCAACACGTCGCGGTAGAACAGCGGCTCCAGCGCGCCGAACGCGCCGAACCCCAGCCACGTCGCGGTCCCGATCAAGATGAAGTAACGCAGGCCGCGTTTGGAGTACGAGAACCGCAGCCCCTCGCGCAACTCCGCGAAGGCGCCTCGACGCTCGCCCGCCTGCCGCTCGGGTCGCCGGATATGCACACCCATCATGAGCAGCACCGCGATGACAGAGGTCGCGGCGTCGAAGATGAAGACCCAATCGATGGATGCGAAGCGCACGAGCAGAGCGCCGATGGCCGGCCCCAGCACGAACGAGAGCGACCCGGCCCCGTCGATCAGGGCGTTGACCTTCTTGAGCCCCTGGGGGTCCTTGGCGAGGAAGGGCGCGAACGAGGCGCCGGCCGTGACCACCGGCGCACCGAAGAAGCCGAACAGCCCGACCAGGACCGTCAGTTGCCACAACTCCTTGGGCAGCAGGAACAGCAGGGCCACCGGCACGAAGAAGAACTCCGCACCGGCCAGCACCCGCCGAGGGTCGTATCGGTCGATCAGAACGCCGGCGACCGCGGTACCCAGGATGGAGCTGACCGACAGCACGCCCATGAGCAGGGCGATCTGGCCCGCGGATGCATGCAGCGTGAACGCCGCCTTGCCCCAGATGCCGACGAAGAACGCCGCCTCCCCGCTCATGCGGGACAGGAAGCGCGCCACGACGACGCGGCGTATGTCGCGATCCTTGAGCACCCGATCCCCCTAGCGAACGGTCGCGGCGAGCATGACGAACCAGTGCGTGATCATGAGCCCGCCATCGTCGCCGGCCCTCACCAGAGGTGGTAGTAGCCTTCGTTCTCCGTCACGCGGGCCGGGAACCCGAACAGCTCGGACATGCCCGGACCGGTGAGCAACCCGGCTTTCGGACCGTCGGCCTCGATGCGACCGTCCTGGAGCGCGATCACTCGCGAGATCTCCGGCACGATCTCGGCCAGTTCGTGCGTCACGAGCACAAGGCCGGTCCCCGCCGCTGCCAGCTCGCGCAGCGACTCCCGCAGTTCGTAGCGCGCCCTCGGGTCCAGACCATGGAAGGGCTCGTCGAGCAGCAGCGCCGCGGGCTCGTGTACGAGCGCGCGGGCGATGAGTGCGCGTCTCGCCTCGCCCGTGGACAAAGTGTCCATAGTCCGAGTCGCGAGACACACGATCCCCATCCGCTCGAGCGCCCCCGTCGCGCGGTCGCGCATGTCCGCGGTGACCGACTGGTGCCGATGCAGCCCGATCGACCCGAAGAAGCCGGAGAGCACCGCATCGAGGACGCTCACATGCCGGTCGTAGTCGGTCTGCAGCGAGTCGGAGACCACGCCCAACTGCCGACGGATCTCGAACAGGTCCCATCGGTCGCGGCCGAGGACCCGCACGGGTGAGGACCCGTCGTCGCGCACGAGCGCCCGGCGCTCGCCGGTCACCAGCGCCACCAGAGTCGACTTGCCCGCCCCGTTGGGCCCCAGGATCGCGACGTTCTCGTCCAGCGTCAGCGTGAGGTCCACGCCGTGCAGGATCTCGGTCCCGCCGATGCGCACGACGGCGTCGCGAAGCTCGAATAGCGGCGCGGCCGTCACGACTCGCTCCCAAGCCGGAACGGGACGTCGGCGATGATCACGCCCGGCAGACGGAACAGCGTCTGCTTGATCCAGAACGACGTCTTGTCGTGCAGCATGTAGTCGACGTACGTCTCCGGCACGAACTCCGGCACGATGACTGTGATCGCGTGGTCGACGTCGGGACGCGGGATCGCACTGACGTACGCCCTGATCGGTTCGATGATCTCTCGGTATGGGGAGTCGATCACCGTGAGCGGTATCCCCAACTCGCAGCGCTCCCACTTATCCCGCATGGCCTCGCCTGAATCGCCGGTGAGGTCCACGTAGATCGCCTCCATGCTGTCCGCCTTGAGCGTCTTCGCGTACTGGATGGCTCGGATCATGCGCTTGTCGATCGTCCCGACCAGCAGCACCACGTGGTTGTGGAGCGGCTCGATCTCGCCGCATGCTGTGGCCGAGAGCGCGCCGCTCGTGATCCGCAGCCTCTCGAAGACCGCGGCATACCTCGCGTGGATGAACTTGAAGTAGATGACCAGCACCGGCACCAGGATGATGACCAGCCACGCCCCGTGTAAGAACTTCGTCACGGCGATCACCACCAGCACCACCGCGGTGGTGACCGCTCCCGCGCCGTTGACCGCCATGGACACATGCCAGCCCGGCTCGCGGTTCTTCCACCAGTGGACGACCATGCCGGCCTGCGACAGCGTGAACGACGTGAAGACGCCGACCGCGTACAGCGGGATCAGGCGGTTGGTGTCGCCCTGGAAAGCCATCAGGAGCGCTCCCGCGACGGTCGTGAGCAGCACGATGCCGTTGGAATGTACGAGGCGGTAGCCGGTGTCCCGCAGCTGCTTGGGAAGGAATCCGTCGCCCGCCATGAACGAGCCGAGCCGGGGGAAGTCCGCATAGCTGGTGTTGGCCGCCAGGACCAGGATCGCCGCAGTCGCCGCCTGCAGAAGGTAGTAGAGCACGCCCGTTCCGAACGTCCCCCGCGCCAGTTGCGAGAGCACCGTCTCGGCTCCCGGCCGCACGTGCGCGGCGGTCGCGAGGACCGTCGTGCCGACGAACATGAACAGCAGGATGCCGGCCATCCACGTCAGCGTCAGCCTCGCGTTCCTGGCCTCCGGCTGCTTGAAGGCCTGGACGCCGTTGGCGATGGCCTCGACGCCGGTCATGGCGGTGCATCCCGACGCGAACGCACGGAGTATCAGGAAGAGCGTGAGCGCCTGGGTCACGGGCGCGGGGTGCGCGGGTACCGCGATCGTTCCGCCCGTCAGCACCTTGAAAAGCCCGACGACGATCAGGATCGCCATCATGAACACGAAGAAGAACGTCGGCCCCGCGAACACCGCGCCCGATTCCCTGACGCCGCGCAAGTTGGACATCGCGAGCACCGTCAGCAGCGCCAGCGCGATGACGATCGTGTACCGCTCGAGCGCGGGGAACGCTGAGGTGATCGCCGCGGTGCCAGCAGATATCGACACGGCGACAGTCAGCACGTAGTCCACGAGCAGCGACCCGCCGGCGACCAGGCCGGCGTTCACTCCGAGGTTCTCCTTCGCGACTATGTAGGCGCCGCCGCCGCCGGGATACGCCTTGATCGTCTGGCGGTACGAGGTGGCCACGATGATGAGCAGCAACCCGATGGCGATGGCGATGGGCAGAGCCACGGACAGCGCCGCCGCACCCGCCAGGATGAGCACGAGCAAGATCTCCTCCGTGGCGTAGGCGACCGAGGACAGCGCATCGGACGAGAATACCGCCAGGGCGACCGGGTTCGAGAGCCGCTGGTGCGCGGACTCGCGGTTGTGGAGCGGGTCGCCGAGCAGGAGCTGTTTGATGCGGCTGGGCATTACGTCCCCCCGGAAGCGCCGGCACGGATCCATCACCTGTAGGCTAGCCGCGCGGCCGCGGGCACGCAAACGCGCCGGCAGCTCGAGTCCGCCGGCGCGCGGGTCTTGCGCAGCGGTGCCGCGCCGGCTACTGGCCCGCCGGGGCGACCGGCTCGGCCGCCTCCATCCGTTGCGGCACGAACAGGAGCGCAGCCACGAGCGTCGCCGCCATGATCGCCGCCCAGGCCGCGATCGCGATCCGCGCCTGCTGGTCGATGTGCGCCTCGGTCTCGCGAAGAGAGCGGCCCGCCATCACGACACCCCGGCCGCCGGCGATCCGCACAGCCACGACCGCCTGCCGCACGCCCGGACGTGGCTGCCACGTCACGCGGTCCTCGCCCGAGGTCTTGGCCACCGTGAAGACGCCCGTAGGCGGCACGGCGCGCTTGCCGTCGAGCGCCGGCGTGCCCGCCACGACCTTGCCTGTGTCGTCGAACACCAGCGTCCAAGCCGAAAGGCTCGCGGAGATGTCCACGTCATCCTTGCCCGTGACGGTGAACGGCTCGGAGCCTTTGGCTATCGACGCGGCGGTGTCCTGTGCGATCTGCGCCGGCACGTCGTTTGCGCCCAT
>JANYJF010000049.1 GCA_025361885.1 Coriobacteriia bacterium | reverse complement strand
CCGCGCCCGACCTCGTCGCGCTCAAGGCGGCCGCGAAGGACTCGAATGACGTTCGCGACAGCGCGCTCAAGGACCACTCCGACCTTGCCAAGGACCTCGCCGCTCTCGATGCCGCGCGCGATCGGCTGGACAGGATCGCCGAACAGACCGCGAAGCTGCGTGGGGACCACTCGCTCGTCGCGTCAGTGTCAGACGCGGCCAACGGCGAGAACCCGCTTCGCCTGTCGCTGCAGCGGTACGTTCTCGGGGTGTTCCTGGGCGAGGTGCTGGCGGCGGCGAGCACGCGCCTCGAGGTCATGACCCGTGGCCGCTATCGGCTCCACGCCGCGGCCGCCGGCAGCGGCGACAAACGGCGCGCGGCCGGTCTGGACCTCGAGGTCTTCGACGAGTACACAGGCGACGACCGCCCGGTATCCACGCTGTCCGGGGGCGAGGGTTTCCTCGCGAGCCTGGCTCTGGCTCTCGGTCTGGCGGAGGTGGTCGAGTCCTTCGCGGGCGGCATCCACCTCGACACGGTGTTCGTGGACGAGGGATTCGGGACGCTTGATCCCGAGTCGCTCGACGTGGCGATCGATGCACTCATGGAGCTGCGCGGTCGCAACCGGCTCGTCGGCATCATCTCGCATGTGCGCGAACTCGCGGAGGCCATCGACTGTCGGCTCGAGGTCACGCCCACTGAGCGCGGGAGCGCCGCCCGGTTCGTGGTGTCCTAGCCGCGACGCACCACGGCGACCGCACGCGAACAGGGCGCCCGAGGGGCGCCCTGTCTCGATTCTTTCGCGTCATGAGTCCTACTTGGTCAGGCCCTGCCCAGCCAGGAACGTCTCCACGATGCTGCGCAGTGTGGGCGCTCCGTGATCGGCGACCCGGTACGTGACCCGGACCTTGGGCTTGTCGATCGCGATGAGGTGCGTGAGGTCGATCGGCGTCGCCACGACGACCACATCGCACGGCGTCGCGCGGATGGTCTCCTCCAGGTCGCGAAGCTGCTCGGCCGAGTAGCCCATAGCGGGCAGGACCTCGGTCATGTGCGGATACTTCTCGTATGTGCCGCGCAGTGAACCGACGGCGAAGGGTCTTGCGTCGACGAGTTCCGCCGCTCCCGCGCGTTTGGCGGCCAGGGCGCCGGCGCCGTACTTCATACCGCCGTGCGTCACCGTCGGGCCGTCCTCGATCACGAGCACGCGCTTCCCCGCGATCATCGCCGGGTCGCCAGCGTCGATCAGCGACTCGGTCATCACCAAGGTTGCGTCGGGGTTGAACTCGGCTGCTGCCGCCACCAGCGAGTCGACCGATGCCTGGTCCGCGGTGTTGACCTTGTTGATGACGAGAACGCCTGCGCGCAGGAAGTTCGTCTCCCCCGGATGGTAGAGGCGCTCGTGGCCGGGGCGATGCGGGTCGAGCGCGACTATCTCGAGGTCCGGACGGATGAAGGGAAGGTCGTTGTTGCCGCCGTCCCAGATGATGACATCGGCCTCCTTCTCGGCTGCGGCCAGGATGTCCGCGTAGTCCACGCCGGCCATGACCACGGCGCCCAGCGCGATGAGGTGCTCGTACTCCTCGCGCTCCTCGATCGTGCAGCCATAGCGGTCGAGATCCTCCATGGACGCGTACCGCTCCACTCTCATCATCGCCAAGTCGCGATACGGCATCGGGTGGCGGATGTCGACCGCGCGGATGCCCTTCTCGGCCAGCAGCTGCCAGATGTACGAACTGATGCCGCTCTTGCCGACGCCCGTGCGCACGGCGCAGACCGATATGACGGGCTTGTTGGACTCCAGCATCGTGCGGTCGGGACCCAACAGCGCGAAGTCGGCGCCGAGCGCGAGCACGGCCGAGGCTTTGTGCATGAGGTCGATGTGCGCGATGTCGCTGTACGCGAAGTCGACGCGCTCGACGCGCATCTCGCGGATGAGGCGGGGCAATTCGGATTCGGGAAAGATCGGGATGCCGTCCGGGTAGAGCGGGCCTGCGAGCTCGGTCGGGTACGTGCGGCTGTCGATGCCGGGGATCTGCGTGGCCGTGAACGCCACCACCTCGACGGACTCGTTGCCCCGGTAGGCAAGCTGGAAGTTGTGGAAGTCGCGCCCCGCGGCGCCCATGATCGCGATCCTTGTCCTGTCCACGTCAAGCTCCTCGACTCGATGGTCTGTCTGCTCGATCGGGCTCGGATTGCATGGAGTCCGACTAGAAGTGTATACCCGCGCACACTCAGGAACACTAGTGTCCGAATAAGCGAAGGAGACCCCGGACGGACGTCCGGGGTCTCCTTCGGTACTGAGTGCTCTTGTGCTACCTCACCAGGAAGCTGTGGTACCCGCTCCAGGTGTCGGGACCATCAGCATCGGCGGGGTGGAACGCGCGTACGCGCCACCTGCCGGAGCGCTTCAGCTTCACGAGGAGTCCGTAGTGCTGCGATGAAGACCCCGTGGCGTAGCTCGTGGCCATCGATGTCTGCTGGTAGCGATAGCGCTTGCCGACCCAGCGCTCGAAGCTCAGCTGCACGGACTTGGCCCCCGTCTTGTGCACCGGAGACAGCGCTCCGAAGATCTCGAAGTACCGGTTGCGGCGCACTTTCCACGCGACGTTCGGATCGCCGAGTGACAGGACGGGAGCGGGGGGCGCCGGCTGAACGTACTGTGCGACGATCACTCGGCCTGTCTCATTCTGGACGTCCTCGTAGCCCCAGGTCACGAGGCCTGCACCCAGGGCGCATCCAAAGAAGCTGGTGCCGGTCATGAAGACGCTCTGCTGGCCCGTGGCCATGTTGCGGACGTTCAGCTGCCCGTCCGTCCTCCTCGAGATAGAGCCCACTTGGCCTTTCCCGCTCACTTGGGGCTTCGTTGGGGGGTTCCCGCGGCCATCGCTGACGCTCCTGGAACCGGCCCACGCGCCCGACGACCAAGCCGCCCAGTCGCCCCGGACCTTCAGGAAGCCGTTCGTGTTGGGTGCAGGCGAGAGCGGCAATGTCGAGCGGCTCGAAGATCCGAAGTCGTACATCTGTGCGGAGGAAGGCTCCTGGATCGCTGGCTGAGCCGAGAGCTCCGGTCCTTGGAGCCAGTACGCGCGCGAGCCCCAGATCACCGGGGCGCTGGGGTCGTTGTCGGAGGCGTAGCTGAGCGGATACGCGGTCCCGCCAGCCAGTGGGACGTAGCCGACTGAGTAGCCGGTGGGGAAATCTAGAGGGGTCCCAGTCTGCTTGACCTGCGGTGTGACGCTCGTCCCTTGGATGTTCGGCATCCAGCGGACGAACACGACTCGGTCGCCATAGATCGCAGGCTCGTAGAAGTCGCCCGGGCCACCGCCCGCGAGCAGCGTCGTCTCCTCCGTGAGAAGGTCATAGACGTAGATGTCCCAGAAGTCCTTGTAACTCGAGTACACCAGCTTCGTGCCGGAAAGGAACGGATCGTCCAACCAGCCGTTGCCGAGGCCGGCCACCTCGGTGAAGCGGCCCGTCACGGTGTCCAGGATGGCCAGACTCGCGACTTCCTCGCCTACGGACTGCCTGAACGCGATCCGGGTTCCGGACATAGAGAGACGTCCGGCGGACGAGTCGACGGGCCATGACTTGGTGGTCTTGGTGACGCTGTCGAACAAGACGATGCGATGGGCGCCATCGCGATCGGACTCGATCCAGGCGACGTTGGTGCCGTCTGCGCATGGACTCCAAGCGTCGACGGAAGTGGGCGTCTCGTACGCTTTGACCCAGTTCGTCGGCAGCGTCAATGTGGCCGGTTGCACCGGTTGCACCGGCTGTGCGAGCGCGAGGGTCGGCGCGACCGCGATCATCAAAGCGACTGCGAGCACTGACGCGATGAGACGGAACCGGGCGGGATGTCGAGTCATGCGAACCCCCATACTCCGCGGCGCCGAGACCCCCCTGGGTGACCGGTCTGCCGTTCTCAGAAGAATAGCGGGTCGGGACGATCCGGAACAGCGTTCCAGGCAGATACCGCAGCCGGTCCTGATGGATGCGCTAGCATGGGGTCGGCCGCGCCCGTGAGTCGCGGCGACGTGTGTCGGCGCCAGTCTCACGACAGGCGTTCGAGAAACCCGGCAGAGAGCAGGGGACCGATGGCCACGCGCATGGTCACTGACAGCACGAGTTACCTACCCGCTGAGATGTCCGCAGGCCTCGACATCAGACTGGTATCGCTCTCGGTCACTCTCGACGGGACGTCGTGGCGCGAGCTCGACATGTCCGCGACCGACTTCTGGCGCCTCCTCACGGCCTCATCGCAGGCGGCTACCTCGTCTCAGCCCTCCATCGCCGAACTCGTCGACGCATTCGAGGGACCCGTCAGCGACGGCGACGAGGTGGTCGCGGTCTTCCTGTCTTGCGACATGAGCGGCACCTACGAGACCGCACTCATGGCGCGGGCGCAGGTCATCGAGCGGCACCCGGGCGCGGTCATCGAGATCGTCGACTCGCGCTCCAACTCCATGGAGCTCGGTTTTGCCGCGCTCGCCGCAGCCCAGGCGGCGGCGAGCGGCTCCAGCGCTGCCGAGGCCGCGGAGGCCGCTCGCGGGATCATCGACCGAAGCAGGTTCGTCTTCGTGCCGGCCACGCTCGAGTACCTGCGTCGTGGAGGCAGGATCGGCGGCGCCGCGGCGCTGCTCGGCAACATGCTCCAGATCCACCCGATCCTGACCGTCATCGATGGCAAGACCGAGGTCCTCAAGCGCGTTCGCACCAAGGGGCGCGCCTATCAGGAGATGGTCGACATCTTCGCGACGGACATCGCAGCCAAGGGGCTGGGCGACGTCATCGTGCATCACATCGACGATCCGCAGTCCGGCGAGTCGCTCGCCGCGCTCGTGGCCAACGTGGCCGGACGGCCGGTGCCGGTCATCCCGCTCGGCCCGGTGATCGGCCTGCATGTGGGCCCCGGCACGGCCGCGATCGTCTATCACACTCTCGAACCCCTCGGGAAGAACAGCGAGACGGCTGCTCGATCCGATGGCGCGTCGTGAGTCGCTCGGCCCATCTGATCGCCGACTCGTGCTGTGACCTGCCTCTCGAGTTGCTTGAGCGCCGGGAGATCGAGGGCCTGTGCTTCCCCTACGTCATGTCCGGAGAGCAGATGCTCGACGACTTCCAGGCGACGATGCGACACACCGAGTTCTACCGCCGCATGCGCGAGGGGGCGAGCCCCACGACGGCTCAGATCGCTCTGCCGACGTACGTCGAGGCGTTCCGCGCTCATGCCGAGCGCGGGGAGGACGTGCTGCATTTCACGCTGTCGTCGGCTCTGTCCGGGACGCTCAACACCGCGATGCTCGCGCGCCAAGCGGTCCTCAACGAATTCCCCGAGGCTCGCATCGAGGTCGTCGATTCTCTGTCCGCTTCAGTTGCCGACGGCGGCCTGGTCATCGCCATCGCGGACCGCCTCGACGCGGGCGACACGATCGACGAGGTCCTTGGGTGGTTCCGGGTGAACCGGCCGCGCCTCAACGGTCACTTCACCGTTGACTCGCTCGAGCATCTGCGTCGCGGCGGCAGGATCTCTGATGTGGCGGCTGCGGCCGGCACGCTGCTGGATATCAAGCCGCTGCTGTTCCTGGATCAGGTCGGCAGGCTCGAGGTCGGCGCGAGGATCCGAGGACGTCGCAGGTCGATCAGGACGATCGCTGACATCGTCGCGGCGAACATCCAGGACGCTGCGTCTCAGACGATCATCATCGGCCACGGAGACGCGATTGAGGACGCCGCGCTGCTGCGCGAGGCGATCGCGGAGCGGGTCGAGCCGGCCGGGTTCTTGGACACCGAGATAGGCCCGGTCATCGGCTCGCATACCGGGCCTGGGATGGTGGCCGCCGTCTTCTGGGGCCGCCCCTGCTGAGGCCTGCGCGTGGTCACGCTCTGCAGTAAGCGAGCTACTTGGCCAGGCTGCTCTTGACCGTCGCGGGCCGCTCGATGACGCGAGAGCCGTTGGCGCCGAGCACGTCGCGGAACGCTTTGGATACCGAGGCCGAATCCTGGACACGCATGTCGGAGTCCTCCGACGCATCCTCACTGTTGGCCCACCGCTCGTTCCACCAGCAGAAACCGACGATGCGCGGCCACCGCTTCGCGAACATGTCGGTGAGCGCGGTCTTGGTCCAGGCCGCCGGGCTGGTGAGCGTGTTGCGCACGTCAGTGCCCATCTCGGCGACGATGATCGGCTTCGTCGAAGAGACCTTCGCAAGAACCGGGTAGCCAGCGTCCACCAGTCCCCGGAACGACTGAGCACCCTCGTCCAAGGAGTCCTGTGCCCCGTACGCGGAGAGAGCCATCCAGTCGATGTAGGAATCGCCAGGGTAGTAGGCGGCCATGTTGTTCCACGGCTCGTCGGGAGAGCCGTACACGTCGACGTGGTAGACCCACGACACATTGAACGCCTTCTCCTGTCGCATCACATCGATGATGTGCCGGTAGGCCGCCACGAAGCGCTCCGGTCCGTCCGCCTTCTTGGGGTCGCCGAACCCGTTGGTCTTCTCCGCCCCGTTGTACGAGCCGTTCCACGGGAACCAGTCCCCGTTGACCTCGGGCCCGTACTCCGCCATCAGCGGACGGCCCCAGCGGGCCGCTCCCCTCGCCCACGCCCTCAGCTGAGGGTCGAATTCTCCCTTGATGATGCGGTCGAGCGTGAACGTCGTCTCGGCGCTGCCTGGCTCGATGTTGGAGCGCAGCATCAAGCGGATGTAGGGGATCGATCCCCGCTGGGCGATCCACTGGCACGTGGCTGCCGGGAACGCGGTGCTCTTGTGCCAATTGTTGGAGAAGTAGACCCACGCCACCTTGTGGCCGGACGCCTTCTCGTATGCGTCGGTAGCGGCGGGGGTGACGTCGTCCTCCTCGCCCGTCTTTCCGCCCGGGAACACGCCGTGGTACAGCGAGCCGGCGGGCGGCGCGGCCAGGACCTCGGGGAACGCGGGCGGCGCCGGCAGTGTCGTCAGCTGCGACTTCCCCAGGGACTTTGAAGCTGGGTTCGGTGCCGACTTCCCGGAGGTGGCCGCCTTTGCGGCGCAGCCGGTCGCGATGAGTGAGAGTGCGAGGAACGCGGCAAGCCCCAGGATGCGGGCGGAACGTGCGGGTGGACGGGCGGCGCGTCGATTCACGGAGATCTCCCCTGCGTTCGCGTTATCGTTGCAGCGTGTCAGACGGCCGCCGGCATCGCTGCGGGATCGGTCGCGCCCGCGGCGGCGTCCGGAACCGTGAGCGGCTCGCCGGTCGTCCGGTCGCGCAGAGTGATCGCGTCGAAAGCGCAGCCCGACCTGCACGTGCCGCAACCATAGCATGCCTCCGCGTCGATCACGACGCGCTGGGATGCGGGGTCGATGGCCATCGCCCCGAACGGGCAGCGCTCGACGCAGGCGGCACAGCCGAGGCACGTCTCCTCGTCCACCCGCGCGATGTACTCGCCTTTGAACATGATGGGCGCGCGGTGCGTGACGGTGAGATCCATCGCCATGCAGCCGCTCTCGATGTTGCAGTTGCAGATGGCGCCGATAAACGGACTTTGGAACGTCCACACCGAATGCATGAGTCCCTCGTCCTCGGCGCGACGCAGCAGCTTCATGGCCTCGGTCTTGGTGAGGCGCTGGAACTTCGAGACGTCAGGCCCGACATCGTAGGCGGCGAAGGCCTCTTCCAGCAAGGCGTCGATCGGCTTGGTCGTGATCGCCAGGCAGTAGCCCTCGTCCGGCGTTCCCGCGTGGTAGCGACACGGGCAGGGCAGGCGCACGACCGACGTTGCGATATCGAAGATCCGTGCGCACTCCTCGATGGGCACCGGCTGCCCGAAGTGGTTCTTCTTCATGGTCCTGGTGAACAGCGCCGCTCCGACACCGCGTATCGGCTCGGGAGCGCGATCGAGCAGCGGCATGGTGCGCTTCGTCCACTCGCGGCTGTCCCCGAAGTCGCGTACGAAATCGATGAGGTACTCGCGCCGCTTCAAATCCTGGTCGAGGTCGTGCGCATAGGTAGACGCCTCGAGATACCACCTCTTGCCGTCGCCATGCTTCACGCAAAACTGGCACATCGCGCCTCGCCGCCCTCGTCGTCAGACCGCCGTCATGCTACCGCTGGATACGTACGGAACACCTCGCCGCTCATGATCCCGCCTCAGGATAGTTCGCGCTCCGCCCCGAACGCGGATCGAACCCGGCCCCACGACCGCGCGCGCCGCAGGAGCTTCTGTTCAGGCTCGGCACGCGGAGTCCGGGCCACCGAGCGCCGCCAGGGTCGCGAGGGCCCGGGTGCGAACGGCCGAGCGCAGTTCGGCGGGGGCTATCACCTCGAAGTCGCTCCCGAACTGGGCCAGGGTGCGCACGAGCGACTCCGGCCGCCGATAGCCGATCTCGATCCGCACGCCGCCCTCGTCGTCCGGCTCGCCCGGGCCCCAACGCTCCCGCGCGTAGGCCGCGACCGGGGCTCCGAAGACGACTGTCGCCTTGGTTCCGGGTTCCGAGGGGATCCACACTCCGTCCGCGTAGACGTCCAGGTCCGGCGGCCTCGGCGTGAAGCCCCGCTCGGTCTGTGCCCACCGGACCTTGTCCAAGCGAACGACGCGCTCCCGGCCGTCGTCGGCGACGCGTGCCAGCAGATACCAGTAGCCGCCCTCGAGGCGAACATGATATGGCTCCAGCACCAGCTCGCGGAGCTCGCCGTCCTGCTGCAGGTGACCGACCCGTATGAGGAGGTCGGACCAGATCGCGCGCTGCACCACGGACAGGACACCGCCGTCGGGGAACGGGTGGTCGAAGGCCCATGGAGACACCTGCGGCGGCAGTCCGGCCACCCTCGCCAGGGCGCGGGTAAGATGTCTGACCGCTTCCTCCGAGCCAAGCCCGGCCCGCACGCCTTGGACCATCAGCAGCATGGCGGCGGCTTCGGGCTCGCTGACCATCGGCGCGTCAGGCATGGCGTGCGGCCACCCCCTCGAGGACTCGCCGGGCGATGTCGATGGCCCGGCTCGGCGCCAAGATCGTCGCGTGCGTGCCGTAGGCGAGCACCCAGTGGACGAAACGCTCCAGGTCGCCCACGAGCAACCGGGCCTCGACGCCGCCGTCGTCCAGTCGTCTGGTGGGCAGGTCCTCGAGGCAGGTTGAGGCGAAGGCGGCGATCTCAGGATCGAAACGCACTGTAGCGGGCTGCGGGTAGGGACCTGCGCGCCACGGGAGCGCGAGGAAGGCGATCGGGTCGAATCCGTCAGGGATCTCGTAGGACCCCGGATCGCCGAGTGCGACGACCGGTCCGCGCATCAGCGTCACGGCGAACGCGCGTGCCACGTCGTCACCGGGTTCCATGCCGACCGCGAACCAGACGCCTTGCGAGGCGCCAAGCCCGTGGACGTCGAGCATCCTCTCGACCATCTCACCGTCCGGAGCTGGATATCCGAATCCCGCTGTCCGGCGCTCGGTCATCAACCCCGCGAGCCTGTGCAGACGACTGTACGAGCCCGCGCGCGACGCGGCTGACGGATCGCGAGAGCTGAGCGAGACGGTCACTGCCCCGGTCCGCTGCCCCGGTGCGCCGCCGGCTATCTCCGAGAGCCCGCGAGCGAGGTTGGACCCGGCGTCCGGATCTCCTGCGATCTCCTCGGCCCGCATGAGCAACCGGCGGTCCTCATCCGTGAGGATGAGCGGCTTGTGCTGCCATGAGGAGTCGGCGATGGCGTAGGCCGCGCTCGAACCTTCGCGTACCCGGTCGATGACCAGCCCGAAGCCTCGCAGCCGGTCCACGTCGGATTGGACCGCTGCGTCGGCCCCTTCCGGGTCGAGCTCGGCGTATTCGTGAACCGCGACCGCGAGCGCCGGGACCGGGACGGGACCGCGGGCGTCGACGAGCAGGGAGAGGAGCGTGGCCGCCCTGCGTTCGGCGGGTGTGCGCGAGCCGGAGCCGTCAGCCATACGATCCTCCCCGGGCCGATCGTGGCGATCCGTCATGTATCTTCATACACCCTGTGGCACCAGGACGAAACAGGCTTGCAGTCGTGGGGCGCGTATCCGCGCTACCGCCACCCTCTCGCGGCGATCTTGGCGTCGAGGGCGGCGCCGGCGTCCTTGAGCGTCGTGGTGCCCTGATCGATGGTGCCGGCCGCGGCATCGACCGCGGATGTGTCGTTCTTCGATGCCGCCTGCAGCAAGGCCTCCATCCCGTCGAGCACTTCCGAGGCCCCCGACAGCGTCGAGTCGCGAAGGTCGCGGTTACCCCGCAGCGTGAGCGGCGCGTCGCTGATCGCATCGACGACCAGTCGTGCGGCTGCGACACGGGAGCGGTATGCGGCGGAGTCCAGCGTCGGGCCGGTTGTGCTCGCGAAGTCCTTCGCGATGGGGAGGATGGCGTCATACGACGCCTGCCACCGCGTCTTGAGCGCGAGCGTCTCGCGCTTGTCGACCGCTACGTCGCCTGCGCTCGAGGCCGCCGTGATCGCCCACCACAGGCCGGCTACGCACGCCACGAGCACGGCGATCGCGGCGAGCGTGATTATGAACCATCTGCGCCGCCCGGTCCGCACGGGCTCGTCGTCGCTCGCTTCCGTGGATCTCGTCGACATGTGGCCTCCCGCCCGTTGCGTCAAAGCCAAGCCCCCAGAAGGGGAAGATACACCACATCCCGCGCCGGAAGCGGCGCGCCCGTCGCGGAAGAGAGGGAATCGCATGGCTACCAAGGTCTACGCGCTATCCACGTGTCCGTACTGCAAGATGGCGCGCAAGTATCTGGAAGAGAACAGTGTCTCGTTCGACGTGGTGGAGGTCGATATGCTGACCGGGTCCGAGCGCGAGGAGGCCGTCTCCGAGGTCAAACGGCTGTCCGGCGGCACGTCGTTCCCTGTCATCGAAGTGGATGGTGAGGTCATCGTGGGCTTCAACAAGCCCAAGATGCAGAAGCTGTTGCACCTGTGAGCGACGCCACGTCCAAGCGCCGGTTCTCGCCGGGCACAACGATCGACGACCTGAAGGCCTATATGGGCCCGTTCGCGGCCCGGCTCGGCTACAAGTTCAACACCGACGAGGACTTCGTCGCGATGGTGCTGGAGGGTGAGATCGAGGTCCTCGACCGTGACGGGGACGTCTACTGCCCGTGCCGGATGCGCACCGGCGACCCGAAGGAAGACCTGAAGATCGTCTGCCCGTGCATCCCGTTTTATACCGACCAGTTCTCCGCCATGAGCAAGTGCTGGTGCGGGCTGTTCATCCGCACCGATGTCGAAGACGGCAGTACGCTGCACGGGGTGATCGAGGCGCCGGATGGTCCCGTCGACGTGAGGGTGGCGGCGACCGGCGATCTCGCCGACGGCCAAGGTCGCGTGGTCGCGGTGGGGAAGCGGAAGCTCGCGCTGTTCCGCGTCGACGGTGAGTTCTTCTGTCTCGAGAACGTGTGCAAGCACCTGTGGGCGCCGCTTGGCGAGGGGTACCTCGACGGCCACTTCGTGATGTGCCCCTGGCACGGATGGCGGTATGACGTGCGCACCGGGACGACCGACCATCCCGACGCCGACGTCCGCACCTTCGCCGTCACCGTCTTGGGTGGCGAGGTCTTCGTCCGCATCTGAAGCGGAGCCTCAGCGGTCAGTCCCGGACGGGACGCTCGGAGTCCCGAGTCTCGGCGGGAACTCCTTCTCGACCGGCGCCCCCGACCCGCGACCCGCGGCTGTGTTTCCCGCGTCGCACGTTGAGGATCACGAAGAGAGCGCTCGACACTAGGAGGAAGGCCGCCCATCCCCAGCGCGGGTCGACACGAAGCGCCTCGAGAACCATGGCGCACGCGGCACCCGCGCCCCAGGGCGCGGCGTACCGGTCGCGTGTAAGACCCGCCACCGTGGCGATCCCGATGGTCACGATGGTCCACGCCCAAAACGAATTCGGCATGCTCGCCCAGCCCCGATCTCCTGCCCGGCGTATCGCGCGCGGGCACCTCGCGTTCGAACCACAGCCTAGCGCACCGGAGGTTGCAGCGCTTGAAAAGCACCAATAGCATGATGTTGGTGCGTTGAATCGCTTGAGACTATAGCCCGCCGTGGGGTATCTTCGGTGCATCCACATGCACATCGGCGCTCCAGGAGGCGCGACATGACCAGCCAGCTCCCCACAGTCATCGACACGATCGGCGACACCCCGCTCGTCAGGCTCACGCGCTTGGACGAGGGTCTGCCTGGTCGCGTGTACGTCAAGCTCGAGTCCCGCAACCCAGGCGGATCGGTCAAGGACCGCATCGGCCGCGCGATGCTCGACGACGCCGAGGCCCGCGGGGTCATCGAGCCGGGCAGGTCGGTCATCATCGAGCCGACCTCGGGCAACACAGGGATCGCACTCGCGCTCGTCGGAGCCCAGCGTGGCTACCGCGTCATACTCGCGATGCCTGAGAGCTTCTCGATCGAACGCCGCAAGCTGCTGGCCGCCTTCGGCGCTGAACTCGTGCTCACAGACAAGGCGCTCGGCATGAAAGGCGCGGTCGACAAGGCGAGGGAACTCGCCGACTCCATCCCCGGCGCATTCATCCCCGGGCAGTTCGAGAATCCCGCCAACCCCCGCGCGCACTACGAGACGACCGGGCCAGAGGTCGAGGCCGCGCTGGGCGACGAGCAGCTCTTCGCCTTCATCGCGGGTGTCGGGACCGGCGGGACGGTCAGCGGCGCCGGCCGGTACCTCAAGGAGAGGTACGGCTCCGCCCTCGCGATCGCCGTGGAGCCGGCCGAGTCGCCGATCATCACGCAGACGCTCGCCGGCCAGCCGCTCACACCCGGTCCTCACGTCATCCAGGGCATCGGAGCCAACTTCATCCCCGTCACGCTCGACCTCGACGTGCTCGACGAGGTCCTGACGGTCGAAGGTCTCGCGGCAGTCGCGATGGCGCGTCGGCTGGCGGCGGAAGAGGGCGTGTTCGTGGGCATCTCGTCGGGCGCGAACGTAGTGGCCGCACTGAAGGTCGCCGCTCGGCCCGAGGCCGCGGGCAAGGCCATCGTCACCGTCGCGCCGTCCACCGGAGAGCGCTATCTGTCGACGGTACTGTGGGAAGGCTACGGGAGCTGACGATGCGCGTCTCACAGCGTCTCGACTATGCTCTGCGCGCCTTGACCGCGCTGGCGGCCGTCCCCGTCGGCGAGTACGTTGTCGCCGGGGACCTGGCGGACGAGCTCGGACTGCCGCGACGCTTCCTGGAGCAGCAGCTCACCTCAGTCGCGAAGCGGGGCCTGATCACGTGTCAGCGCGGGGCGGGCGGCGGCTGCGCCCTCGCCCGTCCCGCGTCAGAGATATCGGTGGCCGAGATCGTGCGGGCTCTGCAGGGCGACGTGCTCGACGTCCCGCGCATCACGGGCTCGGCCGTGAGTGAGATGTGGGCCGAGGCCGCCGCCCGTCTTGAGAGCGAGCTCGAGGCCGTGGACCTCTCGTCCCTGTCGAAGCGGCAGGCCGAGCTCGACGCGGTCTCGTCGCCCATGTACTACATCTAGGAGCATGTCGCTCCGCCACGGCAGGGCGTCCTCAGCGGGCGAGCGTCCGACGGGCTCGCCCTCGGACCGCTCGGCGTCGTCGCATTCCTTCTCGGACACGAGCTGGCCGACGTCGCGCGGTACTCCGTCGTTGGTCTATCTCGGGGGTGCGGTTCCTGTCGTCGGGGCTCAATGGCGTCCATCTGTGACGGGATGCATCGGGTGTCATTGCATACTTGATGCGGTATATGCCATCTCGAAAACTAGCACACGACTGGGCTTATGCACGTTACGTGCATTCGAAATGCATGATTCCGCAGCCGTCGTGCGGATGTCTTGTAGCCCGTATTCACGGTCTGATACACTCCGTGAATCCCGGAGGGCGGGAGTATCCAGTGCACGTGTACGGTTTGTCGCAGACAGGCTCTTGCAGCAGCACGTGTCGTGTTACGGAGAAAGGGATGAGCATGGGCAAAGCCAGTAAGTACGTAGCGCTGATCGCCGTCCTGGTGGTCATGGCGATGATGGTCACCGCATGTGGTGGCAGCACTGCCTCGACCTCCACCGGTACCAGCAAGACCGCCACGGTCAAGGTCGCAGTCGGTGCCCCGCTGACCGCCGGCGCAGTCGCGCTCGGCAAAGGTATGGAGCGCGGCGCGAAGTTGGCCATCGCCGACGTGAACGCCTCCGCCGCTGCCAAGAAGGCCGGCATCACGTTCGAGGTCTTCTCCGGTGACGACCAGGGCGACCCGAAGACGGGCGTCAACGTCGCCAACCAGTTCGCGTCCGATTCCAAGGTCATCGGCGTCATGGGTCACCTGAACTCCGGTGTCTCCATCCCCGCGTCGAAGGTCTACAACCAGGCCAACCTGGTCATGATCTCGCCGGCCTCCACCAACCCGGCGCTGACCCAGCAGGGTCTCAAGAACGTCTTCCGCGTGTGCACCATCGACTCTGTCCAGGGTCCCTCGGCTGCGGACTCCGCGTCCAAGGACCTCAGCAAGAAGGTCGCCTTCGTGGTCGACGACTCGACCCCATACGGTGTCGGCCTGGCTGATGAGTTCGCCAAGCAGTTCGAGAAGGACGGCGGCAAGGTCGCGGGCCGCGAGAAGACCGGCGACAAGGACACCGACTTCAAGGCGCTCGTCACCAAGATCGGTGCTGCCGGCCCGGACATCGTCTACTACGGCGGCATCTACAACTCCGGCGCCCTGCTCTCCAAGCAGCTCAAGGAGGGTGGCGTGAAGGTCCCGCTGATGGGTGGCGACGGCCTGTACGACGGTGAGTACATCAAGCTGGCCGGCACTGCCGCCGAAGGCGACTTCGCCACCTCGGTAGGCCTGCCTCTCGACCTGCTCCCCAAGGGACAGGACTTCACGGCCGAGTTCAAGAAGGCGTACCCCGGCGAGGAGATCGCCGCGTACGACGCCTACTCCTATGACGCCGCCACGGTCATCATGAACGCCGCTGTCGAGGTTGCCGGCAAGCTCGGCGCCGACAAGGTCTCCACGACCGCCGGCAAGAAGGCCGTCATCGATGCGGTCGCCAAGACCGACTTCGAGGGCATCACGGGCAAGATCTCGTTCGACTCCAAGGGTGACACCACCAACAAGGCCATCACGCTGTACACGGTGACCTCGGGCAAGTGGGGTCCCTTCAAGAAGTAGCGATCGCGCGCTGAACTCCAGGCTCTGAGGGGAGCCCGGTCCGGCAGATACGACCAGCCGGCCGGGCTCCCCGAGCGACAGGGAGCCTCTTCGACGCCTGCCAATGGTCGGGACGTACGACCGAATCGGGCAGGACATGTGCCCGTCGCACCGAATCGTAGTGTCAACATCCCGGCGTCGATCCACTGACGCCTTCAGGAAAGACGGTAAAGCGCCGTGCTCGCATCAACCATAGGTCAGCAGCTGGTCAATGGGCTGACGCTGGGCGGCATGTACGCCCTGATCGCACTCGGGTACACGCTGGTCTACGGCATCATGCTCATGATCAACTTCGCTCACTCGGAGATGTTCATGAGCGGCGCATACGTGGGCCTCTTCACGCTCCAGCTGCTCACCAACCAGACCATCATCACGAATGCCGCTAAGGTGCTTCCGTTCATGAGCGGCATGCAGTCCGCGCGAGTGTTCTTCACCGGCAGCGGCTTCGGGTTGTTCATCTGCTTCGTGATCGTGTTCGGGGTCGCGATGGTCGCGGTGGGGTTCATGGGCGTTCTCATCGAACGGTTCGCCTATCGGCCGCTGCGCCACGCGCCGCGTCTCGCTCCTCTGATCTCGGCGATCGGCGTCAGCATCTTCCTGCAGAACGCCGTGCTTCTGTGGATCGACTCCAAAGCCATCCCCTTCCCCAAGGTGATGCCCGTACATGACATCAAGCTGGGCGGCGGAGTATCCATCTCCACGCTCCAGATCCTCATCCTCGTGACCACGCTCGTGCTGCTCGCGTGTCTCGACACGTTCGTGGCGCGGACCAAGATCGGCAAGGCCATGCGCGCCACCTCGCAGGACCGCGAGGCGGCCGGCCTGATGGGCATCGACATCAACAGCGTCATCGCCCTCGCGTTCTTCATCGGTCCGGCACTCGGCGCGGTCGCCGGCGTGTTCGCGGGCATGTACTACGGCTCCGTGTCCTTCTCGATGGGCTTCCTGCCGGGCATCAAGTCGTTCACCGCCGCTGTCATAGGCGGCATCGGCAACCTGCGCGGTGCCATCCTTGGCGGGTTCGCGCTCGGGATCATCGAGTCGCTCGCGGCGGGCTTCCTGAGCTCCGGCTACAAGGACGTCGTCGCCTTCGCGATCCTGATCCTCGTCCTGATCTTCCGTCCGGGCGGTCTGCTCGGCGAATCCGTTGTCGAGAAGGTGTAGGCCGATGGGCGGAAGCAAGATGGACATCAGGACAAGCGTGTCGACGACCAAGATGTCGCGGACGAAGATGGCGCTGCTCGCCCTCGCCGGGCTGGCGGTCGTCTTCGTGCCGGTCGTGTTCCAGGGCATGGGCCAGATCTTCATGGTCCGGATCATGGCCGTCATCGGACTGTACGTGATGCTCGCGCTGGGCCTCAACATCGTCGTTGGCTACGCGGGCCTGCTCGACTTGGGCTACATCGCCTTCTATGCGATGGGCGCCTACGTGGGCATCCTATCGGCCGAGGTGATCAGCCACGTATGGCCGGCACTGGCGCCGTTCTCGTACTTCATCTCGTTGCCGATCGCGGCCCTTGCCGCCGCGGCCACGGGTATCGCGCTGGGCACTCCGGTCCTACGGCTGCGCGGTGACTACCTCGCCATAGTGACGCTCGGATTCGGCGAGATCGTCCGCATCGTCATCACCAACGATGCTGGCGGCCTGACCAACGGTGCCGCAGGGCTCCCGCGTGCCGGCCAGATGATCACGTCTCCGTTCGGCCTGCAGTGGCTGATAGACAATGCACGGTTCACCGGATTCGGTCTGGATTTCGCCTTCTCCAACAACCTGTACTGGTACTTCATCATCGTGCTGTTGTGCTGCCTCACGGTGTTCGTGGTCCGTCGGCTCGACGACTCCCGCCTCGGCCGCTCCTGGGTGGCCATGCGCGAGGACGAGGTCGCGGCCGCGTCTGTCGGCATCAACATCACCGTCGCCAAGCTCTGGGCGTTCTCGCTCGGCGCGCTGTGGGGCGGTGTCGCCGGCGTGACGTTCGCCAACTTCCAGCAGTTCGTCAGCCCTGAGTCGTTCACGTTCATGGAGTCCGTCTTCATCGTCTGCATCATCGTGCTCGGCGGCATGGGTTCGATCCCGGGCGCGATCCTGGGCGCGATCATCATCCAAGGCGTCCCGGAGCTCATCCGCGGCCTCGCGAACTCGGGCATCGTCAAGCTGACGGCCGAGCAGGCGTCGCTCATCGGGAACTACAGGTTCCTCGTGTTCGGTCTGCTGATGGTCGTGATGATGGCGAACAGGCCGCAAGGCTTCCTGCCTTCGAAGCGACGGGCGATGGAGCTGGCGCCCGAGGATGAGAAGGTGCTAGCCGAGGAGAACCAGTCGCTGTATGACGTCGAGCACCAGACGGAGACCTCGGACCACGACCTGTAAGATTTACGAGAGAGGCCGGCTGGGATCATGGCACTCGTCGAAGCCAAGAACGTGACGATGATGTTCGGGGGCCTTCGGGCACTCGGCGACATCAGTCTGCACATAGAGCCGGGTGAGATCGTCGCACTGATCGGCCCGAACGGGGCCGGCAAGACGACGTTCTTCAACCTGCTGACCGGGATCTACACGCCCACGGAAGGGTCCCTGACCTTCCAGGGACAGTCCGTCGGCGGTCGCAAGCCGCACCTCATCTGCAGGATGGGCATCGCAAGGACCTTCCAGAACATCCGCCTCTTCGCGAACATGACGACCCTCGAGAACGTGATGGTCGGCCGCCACACGCGTACGCACGCGGGACCTCTGCAGGCGGTCCTTCGCACCGCCAAGTTCAAGCGCGAGGAGCAGTCCTCGGTGGACGAGGCCATGAATCGCTTGCGGTTCGTCGGGCTAGCCGAGCAGGCGAACGAACTGGCCAAGAACCTGCCGTACGGGCAGCAGCGCAAGCTCGAGATCGCCCGGGCGCTTGCCACCGATCCGACGCTGCTGCTCCTGGACGAGCCGGCGGCCGGAATGAATCCGCAGGAGAGCGTCGAGCTGACCAGGCTCATCGGGCGCGTCCGGGATTCCGGCGTGACCATCCTGCTCATCGAGCACGACATGAAAGTCGTCATGGACATCGCCGACAGGATCTACGTCCTGGACTTCGGGGAGATGATCGCCGAGGGACTGCCGGCCGAGATCCAGCGGAACCCCAAGGTCGTCGAGGCGTATCTCGGCAAGGGCGCCGAGGCCATGCTGGCAACCCAGGGCTAGGAAGGAAGAGCAGAAGACTGTGCTCAAGGTAAACGACATCCACACCTTCTACGGCCAGATCGAGGCCCTCAAGGGCATCAGTCTGGAGGTCCAGGAAGGCGAGATCGTCACGCTCATCGGCGCGAACGGGGCCGGCAAGTCGACGACGCTCAAGACCATCTCGGGGGCGCTCGCGCCCAAGCACGGTTCCATCGAGTTCGAGGGTGGCATCATCTCCGGCATGCCGATCCACAAGGTCACGCAGAAGGGCGTCATCCAGGTTCCCGAGGGGCGGCGCATCTTCGCGCGCATGACCGTCACGGAGAACCTTGAGATGGGTGCGTTCCTTCGCAGTGACAAGGATGGCATCAAGGACGACATGGATCGCGTGTTCGAGATGTTTCCTCGTCTCAGGGAACGCGCGGGACAGAAGGGCGGCACGCTGTCGGGCGGCGAACAGCAGATGCTAGCGATGGCTCGCGGCATCATGGCTCGCCCGAAGCTCCTGATGCTCGATGAGCCGTCGATGGGTCTGGCGCCGGTGATCGTGGAGCTCATCTTCGAGACGATCGTCGAGCTCAACAAGTCGGGCTCCACGATCCTTCTGGTTGAGCAGAACGCGGCGATGGCGCTGGCGATCGCGGATCGTGGCTACGTTCTCGAGACGGGGACCATCAAGCTCACCGGCCCCGGCAAGGACCTGCTGCAGAATGAGGAAGTCCGCAAGGCATATCTCGGCGAGACCTAGGCCCCGGCCCGCGGCGTCACCTTCACGAAGAGAGCGGCGCCCCTGGGGGCGCCGCTCTCTTCGTCCGTCAAGGAGCATGAAGGCTCAGTCGGGTGCCTTCGTCGACAGCGCATCGGAGGCACGTCGCCCGGCTGCGGCACACGCCCGCTCGGTCCCATCGGAGGGGAATACGAGCTTGCGGTCTCGCACGCGCCACAGGCCGCCGGAGATGACCGCGACGACCCGATCGGGCCCGCCCTTGTTGACGACCGCCGCTTCGGGGTCCGTGGTCGCTCCGATGTCGAGCATGACGAGGTCAGCCTGCTTCCCATGCTCGAGCGTACCGAACGCGTCTTCGACGCCCAGGACCGCGGCACCCTCCCGGGTCATGATCTCGAGCATGCGCGCCGGCGTGAGCGTCACATCCAGCTGGCGCAGGGCACGCGCTTCCGCGAAGATGTCGAGGTCCGGCGCGACCGCGAGCGACTCCGTGCCCACAGCCATCCGCACGCCGGCACGTGAGAGCGCCGCTGCCGGCGCCCGGCCATTGCCCTGCAGGGCGTCAGAGCGAGGGCACAGAACGACGCCGCGTGCGTGCCGCTTGAGCAGCACGACGTCGCGCTCGCTGATGTTCGTGCAGTGGATGGCGATGGTGCCGTCCAGGACGCCCAGGCGCAGGAGGTACTCCACGGTCCCGGTGCCCGGGCTGGCGAAGCCGTGCGCGAGCCGGTGCGCGCTCGCCGCCAACGAGCCGGTGCCGAAGCGAAAGAGCTCCATCTCCGCCGGGGACTCCGCGACGTGCAGCGCGAAGCCGAGGCGGTGCGCGCTGGCCACCCGGTGCGCAGCTTGCAGAAGCGCCGGCCCGGAGGTGTGAGCGGTCTGAGGGGAAACGCCCCAGCGCGCCCGCGCGGCACTCGAGCGACCGGGGTTCGTGGGGAACTCCCGGTCGGCGAGCTCCCCGGACAAGTCCTCGGCTTTGATGCCGGCGACCTCCCAGTAGAAGACGCCTCCCAGCCCGGCGTCCGCGCACGCCGCGAGCGACTCGGGACCCAAGGCGATATCGCCAACGACCGTCACTCCCGACCTGAGGCAGCGCTGGGCACCCGCCGCCGCGCACGCGGAGAAGTCGTCGTCCTCGAACGCGCGCAGGGCGGTGGAGAGCGTGGCGTTCCATTCCCGCTGCGAGCGGGCGGGGAGAAGACCGGCGAGCCCCGTGAGTGACAGGTGGGTGTGTGCGTTGACGAGTCCGGGGATGATCGCGCATCCGGCGAAGCGCTGGAGCGTCTCCCTGGGACCGGCGGCCGCCACCACGTCGTCGACGTGTCCGACCGTGTCGATCCTGCTCGATCGAGACCAGACGGCACCATTGCGGATCGGGCGACCGGAGACCGGGAGGACCCAGTCGGCGGATACGATCATCGCAGGCTCGCGGTCGTCATGATGTGACGGTCTCGCGCAACTAGACCTGCTCGATGCGCATGAGGACCCAGTCAAGCGTCGGGTCGTTCATCTGCACGCCGCAGTACGCGCACTTGACGTAGTTGCCGTCGGTGACCGGCGCGCCGCAGTTCGGGCACTTGGTGATCGTCGCGTCCATCTTGGACTGCACCCCGGACTTGCGCATCAACGTCCAGAACTCCTGGAACGTCGTCGGCGTCTTGCCGTCGCCCAGCTCCTTCGGGTTGATCAGGGCGCCTGTGCGCTCGTCGACCGTGTAGTCGATCACCGTGGCGGTGACGAGCATCTTCACGGAGTCATAGTCTCCTTGTTTGAGGACCTCGACGGGCTCCATGTGGTCGATGTGGATGTTGTCGAGCTTGTTGATCTGCCCTTTGGCGACATAGTCGGTCTGCACCGAGTTGTTGAGGACCGAGAACTGCTGGTCGGACAGGAAGCGCCTGACCGGCTCGAGGTTGCGGTTCATCCACGCGTACTGGATCGCGATGAACATCTCGTTGACGCGTCCGAAGAACATCTCGGTGTTGAAGTTCGGGTCGGCCGCCTTGATCTCGAAGAAGGGGTCGCCTACAGGCATCTGTCCGCCAGCCGGGGGCGTGAAGATCTCGCTACCGCCACCACCACTCGAGCCGCCACCCTTGCGCATCGAGATGATGACCCAGATGACCACGGCGATCAGCACGATGACCACAACGAACCCGCTGCCGCAGCAGCCTCCGATGCCGCCTCCCGACGAGCGGGAAGAGCCACTCAGCAAACCGCCCGAGGAGCCTGCGAAGCCCCCGGAGCTGCCGCCGCTGAAGCCGCCCGAGGAGCCGCCGACGTGACCGCCACCGGCCCGCGCGAGCGCTACAGCCGGCACGAGCATCGCAGCGAGCAGAAGGACGATGCCCACAAGGGCCAGTACCCGCCGAACCTTGATCTTGTCGATGCGCATGACCCTTGTCCCCCTACTCCTGCTTCGTGCCGCACTCGGGACAGAACTTGGAGCCCGGGGGTACGTCCGCCCCACAGTTGCTGCACTTCTTTGCGCCGAGGCCGAAGCCGCATTCCGGGCAGAACTTGGCGTCGGCGGGGATGGTCTTGCCGCAGTTGGGGCAGGTCATGGTCGCCGCTGCCGCGGGAGCGACCGGCGCCGCGGCTGCCGCGACGGCAGCCTGCTCGGCCTGCGCCGCCTGTGACGCCTGCTGCTGGACCTGGCCGGATTGGATGCCGCCCGCAACGGCCTGTCCGATGCCGGCGCCGACGAACAGTCCGGCCATGCCGACGCCGTCGCCGCCCTGCTTCATGCCCTCGGCCGCGCCGAACATGGCCTCGGTCTGGGCCGCCGCCATGTAGCGCGGGTCGCCGGCTAGACGCATCTTCGCCATTCGGTCCTTGATGTCGAGGAGCCGCTGGCGATCGGCGTCGTCCATGTTGACGAGGAAGTCCTCGATGCGCGTGATCTGCAGCCCGAACGGCTCGAGGTACTCGATCGCCGTGGCCACGATGGCCTTCTCGAAATCCAGGGTGTAGGTGCCATCGGTGATGTCGAGAAGCGACCACTTCTCGGCCTTCATCTTGCCGTTGACCGTCGCGCGCAGGATCTTCGTGAGTTGGTCTTTGATCGCGTCGATGATGAAGTCGTTGCTGCTGATGGTCTGCGTGCCGAGCAGGTTCAGGATCAGCTTGCCGGGGTCCACGACCTTGTACACGAACTCGCCGTAGACGCCGCAGCGCACCACCTCACCAGTGCCCGGGTCTTCCACCTCGCCCATCGACCCGCCGAACTTGTTGTTCGCGAACTCGCGGCTGGAGATGAAGTACAGTTCCGCCATGAGCACGTTGCCGCCGGTGAAGCTGTCGATCAGGCCGCCGAGGAACGGGATCTGCGCGCCGTCGAGCTTGTGCTGGCCGCCTTGGAGGTAGCCGGCGACCTGCCCCTGCTTGATGAAGTAGGCCCACTCGTCGGGCTGGACCGTGACCACCGACAGCATGCGGATGTTCGTCTCCGGCCATTTGTACAGGACCAGGTCCTTCGACCCATCCGGCCGCGCGATGAATTGTTGCTTTACCTCGCCCTTGAATCCGTCCATCAATCCCATGGTGTTCGCCTTTCTAGAGTTCATGAGGGTCTGCTATGGAGTCGCGGTCGGCTTCGCGCCGCATGTGATGTTCCCCTGTGCCCCGCGCTCACATATTCAGCGCTCCGCGGGGACCGGTCAACTGCGGGCGAGCCCCTTGTCCATCGTGCGCACAGCTACCTGCGCAACCTCAGCATCTGTCGCGTGCGCCGGGCCGCCAGCCGGAAGCTGCCGACCTGCAGCCAGTACATCACGTACGTGAGCCGCTTCATGAAGATGGCGAACCAACCGCTCACGTTGAGCTTGAACATCCACCCGACGCCCCAGTGCGGGCCGACCGAGACGAACTCGCCATGCATGTGTGGCGCGAAGGGCTCCGGCTGCCCGCCCCGCGCCTCGGACAGGATGCTGACCGCCGCCTGTTCGGCCTCGCGGATGGCGAACTGGGCGAGCATCGGGAGAACCCGTCCGTTCTTCGGGTCCTTGAACGCCGCCACGTCCCCGATGACGTAGATGTCGTCCGCGTCCGTGGACTTGAGCATCGAGTCGCACACCAGGCGGCCGGAGTTGTCGAAGGACATGCCCCATCGGACGGCGTCGGGGTCCGCGTGGGCACCGCCGCACCACACGAGAACGGGCGAGGGGATGGCCCGGCCCGACTCGACGTACGCGACGCCGTCCTCGACCCGGGTGAGCTTCTCGCCCAGCACGACCTCGACGCCCATCTTGGCCAGCCGGCGGCGGGCGCGCAGGCGCTGCGTCTCAGGCAGATCGAACAGGATGTCGGAGCGGCCCTCGACCAGGCGCAGCTTCATCTCGGTGGGATCGAGCCCGGCGCGTCGGATCATCCGGGGCAGCTCCGAGGCGACGGTGCCGATGATCTCGACACCGGTCGCCCCGCCGCCGACGACCGTGAAGCTCAGCGCCGCCTCCCGGTCGGCGCGGTCGGGCAGCATCGCGGCGATCTTGAACTGCTTCTCGATCCGACGTTGCAGCTCGTGGGCGTCCGGCACGCACCACATGGTGACGGCGTGCTCCTTGAGCCCGGGCACGGGGGGCGTCGTGGCGATGGCGCCTGTTGCCACCACGAGGCGCCAGTAGGGGATCACGTCGCCCGTCTCGCCGCGCGGCCCGACGGTGATGCAGTGCGTCGACGGCTCCACGCACTCCAGCCGTTCGTAGACGCAGGTGATGGGCAGTCCTCGGAAGATGTCCGCATGCCACAGCTCTGCGAACTGCGGCCGTGACGTGCCCGCGGCGACGAGGTCGAGCTCAGAGAGCGCCTGCTGGTATGGGCGCGACTCCACCAGCACGATCTCGATATCGTCAGCCGGACGCATCCGGTGCGCCAGCGTCACGGCTATCGTCATGCCCGCATAGCCGCCGCCGGCGATGATGACGCGTTTCTTCGCAGTGGTGGTCGAGAGTGCTTTCGGTCCAGCGACATCCATGTTCGTTCGCCCCCTGATCATGATGCGACGTCAGTCCGCGGCGATCTTGCGCACGACCCAGTCGTATGCCGGGTCGGCCATCCTCACGCCGCAATACGAGCAGGTGGAGCGGTCATCGGTGTCGATGGGGCCGCCGCAGTTCGGGCACTTGTGGATGGACCGACCGGCGCGGCTGACCGCGCCGACCGCACGTACCAAAGTCCAGTATTCCCGGAACCTCACGACCGGCTCCGGTGTATCGGCGTCAGGGTTCTCGACGATGTCGTCGGCGGCGTCCGAGGGTCCTTTGACCTGGATGAGGACGTACACCACATCGTAGCCGTCCCGCCTGTCGACCGACATGGCTGCGATCCGCAGCGGCTCGAGCTCGCCCGGCTGCAGGATCTGGGCCGCATCGGTCTCTCCTCGCATGTGCGCGCCGATCTGCGCCAGCAGGTTCGCCTCGATGAAGCTCCCGACGGGACGCAGGTCACGAGCAGCGGCTGCCGCGTGGATCGCGAGGAACATCTCGCGCACATGGTCGTAGAAGGCCTCGGTATCGAACTGAGGGTCGCTCTGCCTGATACTCGCGAAGCCATCGAGCTTGGGGTGCTCGGCAGCCCGAGTCGCGTTGTGGATCGTATTGACTGGTGGGTCCGTCGATCTCCAGTCGGCCGCCCCGGCGATGGGAAAGCCCTTTGAACGCAGCCACGCTGAGTTTGAGCGCAGCCACGCTGAAATGGCGAACCACGCGATCAGTGCCAGGAAGAAGGTGAACGATCCGATGCAGTCCACACACGCTCCTGTGTCGATGGAACCGGAAAGGGCTGCGGTCGGTGGCTGTGCCCAGCGGGGCGTCCAGCATACGGTTCGCGGCCGCGTGCCGCCAATCTTACCGTCGCCGGGGGCTCCGCCACCGCTGTGGGCCCTGCTCCGTAGGGAGGACGGCCGCTTTTGGGAACACACGAAGCATGGTGGACAGACGGCGGCCGGGGGACACCGAGCGGCCGTCCGGACAAGGAGGTAGCCCCATGCGCAAGAATTGGAAGGGCGCAGCTGCGGTGTTCGCGGCCGTTGCCCTGGTAATGGCCCTCGTGGCGTGCAAGAGCGGGACCGGGACAGGTTCGGCCACGACGCCTGCCACGACCAAGGGCACGATAGTGGTCGGCAGCAAGATAGACACCGAGGGCTCGATCCTGGGTCAGGTCATCATCCAGGTGCTTGAGAAGAACGGCTTCACGGTCACCGACAAGACGCGCACCGGCGCCACCGACGTGGTCCGCAAGGCGTTGCTCTCCGGTCAGATCGACATCTACCCCGAGTACACGGCGAACGCCGTCCTCGTGTTCAACAAGGAGGCCGGCGGCGACCCGAGCGTGCTCTCGAGTGCGGACAAGACGTACAAGGCGGCCAAGGCGCTTGACGCCGCGAACGGCGTCGTTTGGCTGGCGGCTGCTCCCGCCAACAACACGTGGGCGGTGTCATTGCCCAAGGCGTTCGCGGATGCCAACAACATCAAGACGATGGCCGACTGGGCCGCGTACATCAACAAGGGCGGCACCGTGAAGATCGTCGGGTCGCAGGAGTTCTTCACCAGCCCGGCGGCTATGCCCGCGTTCGAGAGGGCGTACGGGTTCAAGCTCGCCTCAGGTCAGACGGTCGCACTCGCCACCGGCGATACGGCCGTGACCGAGAAGGCGGCCTCGCAGGGCACGGACGGTGCCAACGCCGCGATGGCGTACGGCACCGATGGCACGATCTCGGCGCTCAAGCTCGTCGTTCTCGAGGACCCGAAGGCCGCGCAGCCCGTGTATCAGCCGGCGCCGACCGTTCGCAAGGCGATCTTCGACAAGTATCCCGAGCTGGCGACGATCCTCGATCCGGTCTTCGCGAAGCTCGACCTCAAGACGCTGCAGACGCTCAACGGTGACGTTGCCGTGGGCGGCAAGGATGCGAAGACGGTCGCCGGCGACTGGCTGAAGGCACAGGGACTGCTCAAGTAGTGCTCCGCGAAGAAGCTCGATATGGCGATGGTGACTGAGGTGCGGCCGCGCGGCCGTATCGACAGGGTCGCCGCGACGGGGGCCGTCACGGCCCTCGTCGGCGTTGCCGTGCTGCCGTTCGTGGTGTTCCGCGCGAACCGGATCGTGGCAGGAGCGCCGCGATCGATCATGGACGCCGGGCCCGCGGGTCTCATGCTGCTGGTGTTCGCCGCGGCGGCACTCGCGGCCGCCGCCGCTCCGTACCTGTGGCCGGCGCTGACGCGCCGCCAGCCGCTCGCTCTCAAGCTCGCTGCAGCAGGCATGTTCGGCTCCGCGGCGTGGTCTGTCGGGCAAGCCGCCGTCCGGCTGCTGGCCGGCGCGACGGAATTAGCGCGAGTGTCGATCGGGGCGGGCGCCTGGCTCGCACTCGTGGGCGCCGCGGTCGTCGAGTTCGCGGCCGACTCGCAGCTCGAGCGCTGCTGGCCGCGCCGCGCCACCACCGTCGCGGCCCTCGTGGCCGTCGCGTGCGCGGCGCTGTTCGGCGGCATGGGCCAGCTCTCGATCGTGCGCGAGTACCAGTCGCAGGCGTCCTTCTTCTGGCTCTACGTCGGGCAACACCTGACGCTCGCGGGCGCGGGGCTGGCGTTCGGCCTCCTTCTCGGCATCCCGCTGGCGGTCGCCTCGACACGGTGGCGGGGCGTACGGGATGTGACGCTGGGCGTGGTCGGAGTCATCCAGACGGTCCCGTCGGTGGCGCTGCTCGGGCTCCTCGTCATCCCTCTCGCGGCCGCGGGTCTGCCCGGTATCGGCTCCCTGCCTGCGATCATCGCTCTGACGCTCTACTCGCTTCTGCCGATCGTGCGCAACACGTACATCGGGCTGTCCGAGGTCGACCCGGCGGTAGTGGACGCCGGGCGCGGAATGGGCATGAGCAGCGCGCAGCTGTTACTCAGGGTGGAAGCGCCGCTCGCGCTGCCGTTGGCGATCGAGGGCGTTCGCGCCGCCGCCGTGCTCGTCATCGGCATCGCGGCGATCACTGCGTTCGTCGGCGCCGGCGGTCTCGGGGTGTTCGTGTTCCTCGGAATAGGACAGGTGGCCGACGACCTCGTGCTGCTGGGCGCCGTCCCGATCGTCGTCTTGGCACTTCTTGCCGACACCGGACTACGGGCGCTGGCCGCTCGCGCCGTCTCGCCGGGCATCAGGGGAGGAACCACGTGATCCGACTCGAGCAGGTCACGAAGCGCTACGGCGATGCCGTGGCGGTCGACGGGCTCACCTTCGAGGTCCCGGAGGGCGAGGTCTGCGTCCTGATCGGGCCTTCGGGCTGCGGCAAGACGACGACGCTTCGCATGATCAACCGGCTCATCGAACCCACCAGCGGTCACATCTTCGTTGGCGATCGGGACGTCATGTCCGTGACGCCCGAGGAGCTGCGGCGCGGACTGGGCTACGCCATCCAGTCCGTGGGACTGTTCCCGCACCTGAGTGTCGCGGAGAACATCATGACGGTGCCGAAGCTGCTCAAGTGGGACCGGAAGCGCATGGAGGAGCGGGTCGAGGAGCTGCTGACGCTCGTGGGGCTTCCGCCGGAGGAGTACGCCGGCAAGTATCCAAGGCAGCTCTCCGGTGGCGAGGGGCAGCGCGTGGGAGTGGCGCGTGCGCTGGCGGCAGACCCGCCGGTCCTGCTCATGGACGAGCCGTTCGGAGCGGTCGACCCGCTCAACCGGGAGCGCCTGCAGACGGAGTTCGCACGGATCCAGCGCTCGCTTCGCAAGACCGTCATCTTCGTGACGCACGACGTCGACGAGGCGATCCGGCTGGCCGACCACATCGCGCTCATGCGCGACGGCCGCCTGCAGCAGTACGCGACGCCCGAGGAGATCCTCGACCACCCCGCGAACAAGTTCGTGCACGACTTCATGGGCGCGGACCGGGCACTCAAGCGGCTCGGGCGCGTCCGCGTGTCCGAAGCGATGCGGACAGCCGTGCCGTCACTGTCCGGCGGACGGTCGCCGCAGGAGCTTTCCACACGCGCGGCATGTGCCGACACCCGCTTCGTCTACCTGACCGACGCCGATGGGCGTCTGGAGGGCTGGTTCGACTGCCATGCCGTGGAGATCGGCACGACCGCCGAGGACGCGGTGACGCTCGTGGACTGGCGCGATGACGCCGTGCGGCCGGACACGAGCCTCAAGGAGGCGCTGTCCCGCATGCTCGGACATGGCTACCGGTCCATCGCCGTGACGGATCTGACCGGCCATCTGCTCGGCGATGTGGCGTTCTCCGCCGTCGAGGCCGCGATGTCCGACAGTGACGAGCGCATGGCGGCCGCGCACGACGCCCGCGAGGGCGCGGCGTCCGACGAGGGCAGCGTTCCCGAGTGAGCGCGAGCGGACTTCGCAGGTGGCGCGGACCCGCGATCGTGGCCCTCGCCGCGATCGCGTACGGCGTCGTCGTGTCCCAGCAGGGCTGGTGGGTCGCCGCGCTCACGCGCCTGTTCCCGACCACGACGGGCCCCGTGTTCCCGTCCGCGACCATGGCGGACCTCGTCCTGCGCCACCTGGCGATCGTCGGCATCTCCAGCGCGATCACCATCACCATCGGGATCCCCCTGGGCGTATGGGTCACCCGCACCAGCGGGCGCGACTTCCGTGAGCTCGTGGCCGCAGGCGTCGACTTCGGCCAGACGTTCCCGCCGGTCGCCGTCCTGGCTCTGATGATGCCGATCCTGGGGTTCAGCATCCGCACCGCGGTCGTCGCGCTGTCGCTCTACGGACTGTTCCCGGTCGTGAGCAACACGGTGGCGGGACTCGACGCGGTGCCGCCGGCGGTGCTCGACTCCGCCCGCGGCATGGGGATGGGGAAGTGGCGCATCCTGTTCACCGTGGAGATGCCGCTGGCGGCTCGTGTGATCATGGCGGGCGTACGGACGAGCGTCATCGTCAACATCGGGACGGCCACGGTCGCCGCGGTCGTCGGTGCTGGCGGACTCGGGGACCCGATCTTCGCGGGAATCAACACCCAGAACTTGGGCTACGTGTTCCAGGGAGCCGTGGCCGCGGCGCTGCTCGCTGTGTTGGCCGACTCGGTCCTCGCGCAAGTCGAGCAGATGGTGACGCCCGCCGGCGCCAGCTAGGCCCTTCTTGCCCACCTGGCAGCGGATGACCCACTTGGGCGCCTTCGCGTCGGGCTGCGACCTGTACTCCTCTTCGCCTGTACCAGGATAGTTCGCGCAAGCCCCATCCTCGCGCCGGGCGCTAGCCACCCCGCCCCGGCGCGGGTACCCTTCCATGCATGTCCACCCTTCCTGACATCGCACGCGCCGCCGTCGCCCGTCATGGGATGTTCGCGGACGGCCTTCCCGTGCTCGCGCTCGTCTCGGGGGGCGCCGATTCCACCGCGCTGCTGCGGCTACTGGCCGCGGGAGAGCTCGGTGAACGGTCGCTCTCAGTCCTGCACGTCGACCATATGCTGCGGGGCAAAGCATCCGACGCGGACGCCGCATTCGTCGAGGCGCTCTGCGCGGATCTGGGCGTCGACTGCCGAGTGGTGCGCTACGACGTGTCCGCGTATGCGCAAGAGGAGATGCTCAACCTCGAGGACGCCGGGCGTCGCGTTCGCTACCGTTTCGCTGAAGAGGAGCTCGACGCGCTGTGCTCTCGCGTGGGAGTCGCGCCCGGCTGCGGCCGCATCGTCACGGCCCACACGCGCGACGATCGCGTCGAGACGTTCCTCATGCGCGTCGTGCAAGGAGCGGGCATGGCCGGCATGACCGGCGTGAAGCCCGTGCGTGGTCGTGTCGTGCGCCCACTGATCGACGCGAGCCGGAGCGACATCCTGTCGTACCTGACGTCGCTTGGTCAGCAATGGTGCGAGGACGCCAGCAACCTCGACACCACGCGGACGCGCGCGCGCATCCGTCACGACGTGTTGCCGCGCCTTCGCGAGATGAACCCGTCGCTGGACGCGTCGCTGGCGCGCAACCTCGAGGTCCTGGCGGACGACGACGCGCTTCTGGCCGGCATGGCGTCCGCGTTCGCACGCGACTTCAGCGAGAGTTCGGCCGACGCGGTCGCATTCGACCGCAGATTGATGGGAACGCTGTCTCGCGCGATGGCCCGTCGAACGGTGCGCTCGGCGCTGCTCGACGCGTTCGCGGACGCTTCCAGGCTCGAGTCCTCGCATGTCGATGCGCTCGTCGACGGCCTGACCGAAGAGCCCTTCGCCCGTGACCTTCCGTTCGGACTGCGGGCCTTCTCCGAATACGGTAGACTTGTCGTTTCCCGCGGGAGTCCCGGGTCCCGGGGATTGGTACCGTCCTTGCTCGAAGTGCCGGGAGCGGCACGACTCGGCGGCGCGGGCTGTATCACCGCCGAGATGACCGCACCCGACACCGGGGACGCCGGCCCCGACAGCGTGGTGATCGACGCGGACCGATTGACCGGTACGCTCACCGTCGATTCGCCCCGCGAGGGGGACAGGTTCCGGCCGCTCGGGCTGGACGGGACCAAGAAGCTCTCGGACCTGCTGGTGGATGAGAAGGTCCCGCGCAGGCTCAGGGCCGCGACGCCCGTCGTTCGTGACGGCCCCGCGATCGTATGGCTGGCCGGGGTGCGGATGGCGCACGACTATCGCATAGGCGAGAGCACGCGCCGGGCAGTCCGGCTGACATGGACGAGGGACGCGAGCGAAGGGGCCGACTAGATGACGCATCCCGACATCAAAGAGATCATTCTCACGGAGGAGACGCTCCGGGCACGTGTCGCTGAGCTCGGCGCCGACATCAGCCGCGACTATGCCGGCGAGACCGTGCTGCTGGTGGCCGTGCTTCGCGGTGCCGCACTGTTCATCGCCGATCTCGCGCGAGAGATCACGACGCCTGTCGAGCTCGACTTCATGGCGGTGTCCAGCTATGGATCGTCGACGAAGTCATCTGGCGTGGTAAGGATCCTGAAAGACCTCGATGAGATGATCGAGGGGCGCAACGTCATCGTCGTCGAGGATATCCTCGACACCGGTCTGACGCTCAAGTACCTGCTCAAGAACCTGGCGTCTCGCAAGCCCAAGACACTCGAGGTGATCACGCTGCTGAACAAGGAAGGCAAGCAGCGGGTACCTATCTCGTGTAAGTACACAGGGTTTCTCATCCCCGACGAGTTCGTCGTGGGTTACGGTCTCGACTACGCGGAGAAGTACCGCAACCTGCCCTATATCGGCATCCTGAAGCCGTCGGTCTACGCGGACTGACCCTAAGCGCGTCCGGTGCAGGCGATTCCGAGTCGCATGAAGACGCGTCACCTGGAGGTTGGAAGCACTTGAACAAGAACGTGCGCACCATCGCACTGTATCTGCTTATACTCGCGGCGCTCGCGTACGTGGTCGCCACCTACACCACGGGCAACAACCCCGTGACCGACTTGACCACGTCGCAGTTCCTCGCGGCGCTCAAGGACGGCAACGTCAAGTCCGCCACGGTCCTTGCCAGCGATCAACAGGTCAAGGGCAAGTACTTCAAGACCGCTGGCGACAAGGACAAGAACAAAGTCTCCGATTTCCAGACGAACTACGTGGGCGAGGAGTCCGTCGCGGCCCTTATCCAGAAGTACCCGGGCGTGGCGTTCACTGTGGACACCCAGCGGCCGAACCAGCTGGTCAGCTTCCTGTTGCAGGTTGCGCCGTTCCTGATACTGGCGGTGTTCATCTTCTTCTTCATGCAACAGATGCAGGGCGGCAACTCCAAGGTGATGTCGTTCGGCAAGGCGAAGGCCAAGCGTATGACACGCGACCAGCCACGCGTGACGTTCAAAGACGTGGCGGGAGTGGAAGAGGCCGTCGAGGAGCTGCAGGAGATCAAGGAGTTCTTGGAGAACCCCGGCAAGTTCCAGGCGCTGGGCGCCAAGATCCCCAAGGGCGTGCTGCTCGTGGGGCCTCCGGGTACCGGCAAGACGCTGCTCGCTCGCGCTGTCGCCGGCGAGGCGGGCGTGCCGTTCTTCTCCATCTCAGGCTCCGACTTCGTCGAGATGTTCGTCGGTGTCGGCGCCAGCCGTGTGCGTGACCTCTTCGAGCAGGCGAAGGCCGCGAGCCCCTGCATCGTGTTCGTGGACGAGATCGATGCGGTCGGCCGTCACCGCGGCGCCGGACTGGGCGGAGGGCACGACGAGCGCGAGCAGACGCTCAACCAGCTGCTCGTCGAGATGGACGGCTTCGACATCAAGGACAACGTGATCCTGATCGCGGCCACCAACCGTCCAGACATCCTCGACCCTGCGCTGCTGCGCCCGGGCCGTTTCGACCGCCAGGTGGTCGTGGACCGGCCCGACCTGAAGGGCCGTATCGCGATCCTGAAAGTCCACATCAAGGGCAAGCCTATCAACCCCGACATCGACGTCGAGGTGCTGGCGCGCCGCACCCCCGGCTTCACGGGAGCGGACCTGGCCAACCTGGTGAATGAGGCCGCGCTGCTCTCCGCGCGCCACGGTCGCAAGCAGATCGAGATGGTCGAGCTCGAGGAGGCCGTAGACCGCGTGGTCGCCGGCCCCGAGCGCAAGAGCCGCCTCATCTCAGACGACGAGAAGCAGGTCATCGCGTATCACGAGTCCGGGCACGCCATCGTGGGTCACGTGCTCCCGCGGGCCGACACGGTCCACAAGGTGACGATCATCCCGCGAGGACGCTCGCTTGGCAGCACCTGGCACGTGCCGGAGGAGGAGAAGTTCCTCGGCAGCAAGAAGGAGATGCTCGACGACCTGGCCTCGCTGCTGGGCGGCCGCGTCGCCGAGGAACTGGCGACGGGCGACGTGACCACTGGCGCGAGCAACGACATCGAGCGCGCGACGAAGCTGGCGCGCGCCATGGTCACGCAGTACGGGATGTCCGACAAGCTCGGGCCCATGACGCTCGGAGAGCCGCAGCACGAGGTCTTCCTCGGTCGCGACTTCGGGGCCACTCCGGACTACTCCCAAGAGATCGCGTTCGAGATCGACAAGGAGGTCCGCAGGCTCCTCGACGACGCGTTCGGCCGCGCCAAGGTGATCCTCGTGGCTCATCGGAGTCAGCTGGACTTGATGGCGCAAGCCCTCGTCGATCGCGAGACGCTCGACAAGGAAGCGGTCGCGGCGCTTCTCGAAGACCGGTGGGACGACTACGTCGCACAGGAGAAGGCCCAAGCTCCGAAAGAGACGCCCGAGAGCGTCACGGGCGTGAAGCCGCGCCGTCGCAAGAGCGCGAGTGGGGAAGAGCCGCCCACCCCGGTGACGCCGGAGCCGGAGCTGCAGTCCTGAGCAGTGTCCGACCCGAAGCGCTACCGTCCGACGAACCATCATCGAAGACCCCGCATCCAGCGGGGTCTTCGCGCGTGATGAGGGCTACAATGTCCGTGTCCCCCAAGCACGCATCTGAGAGGTGGTCGCTTCCATGGACCGCGAGAAGATAGTCCAAGGCGTCCGGCTCATCCTCGAAGGCGTTGGCGAAGACCCGGCTCGCGAGGGGCTCGTGCGCACGCCGGAGCGCGTGGCCGACATGTATGAGGAGATCTTCGCGGGTCTGGGCCAAGATGCTGCCGAGCACTTCTGCGTGACTTTCAACGAGGGGCACCAGGAGATGGTGCTCGTCAAGGACATCCCCTTGTACTCCATGTGCGAGCATCATCTCGTCCCGTTCATGGGCCGCGTGCACGTGGGCTACATCCCTTCGAAGGACGGCCACATCTGCGGGCTCTCCAAGCTCGCCAGAGTCGTCGACGTGTTCGCCAAGCGCCCGCAGGTGCAGGAGCGGCTGACGTCGCAGATCGCCGACACCATCGTCGAGAACCTCAGGCCGCAGGGTGTCATCGTGGTCATCGAGGCCGAGCACCTGTGCATGTCCATGCGAGGAGTCAAGAAGCCGGGCGCGCTGACGGTGACGTCTGCCGTGCGCGGCATCTTCGAGCGCAACCCGGCTACTCGGGCAGAGGCGATGTCGCTCATCACGGGGAGGTAGGCTTCGGTGGAGGGTCGGGGGATCTGGCAGTGCGGTCCGCATGCGTTCGATCTGTCGCGACCGCTCGTCATGGGCGTCCTGAACGTGACGCCCGACTCGTTCTCGGACGCGGGCGAGTATCTCGACCCGGTGGCCGCGTTCTCGCGCGGGCATGCGATGGTCGAGGAGGGTGCCGCGATCGTGGACGTGGGCGGGGAGTCCACACGCCCCGGAGCCGATGCGACCGACGTCGCCGAGGAGCTGGCGCGCATCCGTCCCGTTGTGGCCAGCCTGGCTGACAGCGACGTGTGCGTGTCGGTCGACACCCGCCACGCGGCCGTGGCGGCCGCGTGCGTGGCCGCAGGCGCGCAGGTCATCAACGATATCAGCGGCTTCCGCGATCCAGCCATGCGCGACGTGGCGGCGGGTTGCGACGCGGGTCTCGTGGTCATGCACATGCTCGGCGGGCCGGGGACCATGCAGGAGAGGCCGACGTATTCCGACGTCGTGGCGGAGGTCGGCTCCTGGCTCGTGCGCCAGGCGCAGTTGCTCGAGTTCGCCGGCGTCGCGCACGAGCGCATAGTGATCGACCCGGGCATCGGGTTCGGCAAGACGCCCGAGCACAACCTCGAGCTTCTTCGCCGACTGGCCGACCTGGCATCGCTCGGGTACCCCGTGCTCGTTGGCGCGAGCCGCAAGCGGTTCGTCGGCTCCATCACGGGCGAGACCGAGCCCAGGCGCAGACTCGCCGGCAGCCTGGCAGCGGCCGTATGGGCCGTGACGCATGGCGCGGCTGTCGTGCGGGTCCACGACGTGTACGAGACGGTCCGCGCCGTGCAGGTGTCCTCGGCTATCGAGAAGGGCGCCGCGCGATGACCCAGGCGATCATCGGCATAGGTGGCAACCTCGGGGACCGGATGACCTATCTTCGCCGTATGATCCGCGCGCTCGACGACGCCGAGTGCGTCCGCGTGTCGGCTGTGTCGCATGCGTACGAGACGGAGCCGTGGGGTGTCTCCGACCAGAGCTCGTACTACAACGCCGCGGTGCGCATCGAGACGAGTCTGCGGGCGGATGAATTGCTCGAGGTGTGCAAAGGCATCGAGGAGGATCTCGGCCGCAGGCGGACCGTTCGATTCGGGCCCAGGACCGCCGACCTCGACATCCTGCTGTTCGGTGATGAGGAGTGGGTCTCCGAGCGCCTCACGATCCCTCACCCGCGGATGCTGGAGCGCGACTTCGCGGTCCGCCCGCTCCTGGATGTGGTCGGGGACCTTCGTATGCCCGACGGTTCGCCCGTGACCGACGAGCGCGTCCGGATCGGGCGTGTGCTCGCTGACCTGGGGCCGCTTGAGGACCCGGCTGCGGACAATGTGTGGGTGGACGAGGGCGAGGTCCGTTTCGTCAGGGCGCCGTTCCGGAGTCTGGAGGTCGACGAGCATGAGGTGATCGGGGATTGGGTCGCCGTCGGGCCGCCGCGATTGGAGCGGGGAGGCTCGAACTCGAGTACCGACTTCGATCTGCTGTGGCTCGAGGAGGTCATGAACGACGCCGGTGTCCCGACGACGTTCTACCCGCACCGGCCGGGCGAGTCGCTCTCGTCCTACCCGGGGGTACCCACTGAGGTCCGGCTGTTCGTGTCGCGTGACCGCATCGCGGACGCGTACCGGGCACTGGACGAAGCGGTCGGCGAAGACCCGGATGCGGTCTGACGGTCCCGCGGTCTTGGTGCATCCGGAACCGGTGGTATACTTCCCGAAGATTTGACCTCACCTAAGGAGCGCGGATCACATGGATTGCGACAAGTGCGGCGCGGTCGTCCCCGACGGCGCCGAGACCTGCCCCGAGTGCGGCGAAGCAGTCGGCAAGCCCGCTGCCACCCCGGTAGTCGGCAAGACAACCGAAGCGAATCCGGCAGTCGATAAGACAACCGAAGCGAATCCGGCCGGCGGCAACCGGACGATGCTGATCGCAGCCATCGCGGTGGCCGTCGTCATCGTGGTCGCGGCGGGTGCGTGGTTCGCCCTCAAGGGCGGCGGCATCGGCGGCAGCGACCCGAAGACGGTCGCCACCAAGATGCTCACCGCGTACGCCGCGTACGACGCGAAGGGCATTTTGAACGTCTCCACCCACGGCTCGCTCGACGCCACCAGCACGAAGAGCTTCGAGGACGCCGCCACCCAGGCCAAGAAGCGCGCGGCCGGCAAGGCCGGAGTGAAGGACTTCTCGGTGGACAAGGTCGACCAGTCCAACAACCAGACGGCTACGGTCACGATCACCGGCCAGTGGCTGACCGATCCCGCCAAGGGCACCTACGCCAAGCGCACGGAGAAGCTCAGCCTTATCAATCAGGACGGCAAGTGGCTTGTGCAGCTGTTCTAGGACGGCTCGCTGAAGGACGTGAGTGAGGCCCGGAGCGATGCTCCGGGCCTCACTCGTATGTGGTTCCGCATTGACGCCCGGTTTCCTGCGTGTTACTCAAAACGGACGTCATGCGCATGCGCGCGCACGACGGGAGCACGTTTGTCGTGAGGGACTAGAAAGGGGAGTCGATGGGACAGCAGGAGATCCTGCTCGCACTGATCCTCGCATTCGGCATCTTGGGTCTGGTTACGGCCTGGTTGCTGGCGAGATGGGTTCTGAAGCGGGATACCGGCACCGACAAGATGCGCGTCATCTCGGATGCCATCAAAGAGGGAGCCGAGGCCTTCATGGCCCGGCAGTTCAAGACGATCATCTACCTGGCGGTCGGCTTTGCTGTGGTCCTGTTCGGGGGCTATCTGCTCCGCGGCGGCCAGGCGTTCGACCCGGTGGCCAACAACGCCGCCGCGATGGCGTTCTGGACCACCCTGTCGTTCCTGCTCGGCGCGCTGTGCTCGCTGATCGCGGGCTACGTCGGGATGTGGATCTCGATCCGCGCCAACATCCGCACGGCCGCCGGTACCCTCAGGAGCGTCAACGACGCCCTGCAGGTCGCCCTTCGCGCTGGCGCCGTCTCCGGCCTCATGGTCGTAGCGATGTCGCTGATCGGTGTCGGCGGGCTGTATGCCGCGGCGCACTACTTTGGCGGCGTGGCTGTCGCTGACTTGGCCAAGACCCCGCTGCTCATCGTCGGCTACGGTTTCGGCGCGTCGTTCGTAGCGCTGTTCGCCCAGCTCGGCGGCGGCATCTACACCAAGGCGGCGGACGTCGGTGCCGACCTGGTCGGCAAGGTCGAGGCCGGCATCCCCGAGGACGATCCCCGCAACCCGGCCGTCATCGCGGACCTGGTCGGCGACAACGTCGGCGACTGCGCGGGCCGCGGTGCCGATCTCTTCGAGTCCACCGCAGCCGAGAACATCGGCGCGATGATCCTTGGCGCGGCGATGGCCACGCTGGCCATCAGATCCAACATCAACTTCGCCTGGGGCGTCGTCGGCGTCATGCTGTTCCCGCTCGTTGCGCGGTCGTTCGGCATCGTCGCCTCGATCATCGGTGTCCTGATCGTCAAGGTCCGCGGCGACGAGGACCCGATGAAGTCGCTCAATCGCGGCTTCTACGTTTCGACGGGCTTCGCCATCATCGGCCTGGCCGTCGCAAGCCGCTGGCTTCTGTATTCCGCCGCGGCGCCGAATGCGTGGTGGCACTTCCTGCTCGCCGGCATCGTCGGCATCCTGACGGCGCTGATGTACGTGTTCATCACGCAGTACTACACCGAGTTCCGGTATCGTCCCGTGATGTCCATCGCCGAGGCGTCCAAGACCGGCCCCGCGACCAACATCATCGCGGGCATCGCGGTGGGCATGGAATCGACCGCCCTGCCGATCATCACCATCGGCGTCGCGATCCTGGCTGCCTACTGGCTTGGCCAGACCTCAGGGCTGCCTGACGCGGGCCTGTTCGGCACCGCCGTCGCCACGATGGGTATGTTGTCCACCGCCGGCTACGTGCTGGCCATGGACACCTTCGGCCCGATCGCCGACAACGCCGGCGGCATCGTCGAGATGTCCGGTCAGCCCGCCGAGGTGCGCGAGAAGTCCGATCGCCTGGACTCCGTCGGCAACACGACCAAGGCTCTCACCAAGGGTTACGCGGTCGGTTCCGCGGCGCTTGCCGCGTTCCTGCTGTTCTCTGCATACCTCGACGAGCTCAAGAACTACGGTCTGGACCTGGGCGGCGTCATCGGCGGCACGCAGACCGTGACCGCGAACGGCATGACCCAGGCCGTCGGCGCAAAGACGCAGTACATCGTCAACATCGCCGATCCGAAGCTCTTCGTGGGCGCGATGCTCGGAGGCATGCTCGTGTTCCTGTTCTCCTCTCTCGCGATCCGCGCGGTCGGCAAGGCAGCCTCCGCCGTCATCGCCGACGTGCGTGCGCAGTTCGCAGAGGACTCCGGCATCCTGGCCGGCACATCCAAGCCGGACTACGGTCGCACGGTCGACCTGGTCACCAAGTCCGCGCTGCGCGAGATGGTGCTGCCGGGCCTGCTGGCCGTCGGCATGCCGGTCGTGGTCGGCGTCGTGTTCCGCTTCGTGTTCAACGCAGGCGGCGAGACCGTTGCCGCGATGCTGATGGTCGGGACGATCGTCGGCGTGCTCATGGCGCTGTTCCTCAACAATGGGGGCGGCGCGTGGGACAACGCGAAGAAGTACATCGAGATGGGCTTCGCGGGCGGCAAGGGCTCTGACACCCACAAGGCCGCCGTCGTGGGCGACACCGTCGGCGATCCGTTCAAGGACACCGCCGGTCCGTCCCTGCACGTGCTCATAAAGTTGCTCGCGACCATCACGCTCGTCTTGGCCCCGCTGTTCATATCGGGCGTCCACTAGTCGGGTCGTGCTTCAAGTGCGCAAGAAGGGCCCCGCCGGATCCGGCGGGGCCCTTCTTCGCGCCGCGGGTGCGAGCCCGGGTCAGGGTGCGGGCGGGGCGCCCCCGGCGGAAGGTCTCGACGTCATCCCCAGGTCCGCGAGCAGGGTCGGCAGGGCTGCCTCGGCGGCCACGACACCGGCCTCATAGGCCTCGCGCACCCGAGAGAAGTCGGAGAGCGGCACCGCGGCCACCTTTGGCGTGATGACGATGCCGGCGCGCTCCCGCTCGACTTCGCCGGCGCGCTGCACGATGTTCCACGACAGCAGGAGCACGTCGCGCAGGTCCTTCGGTTCGTAGCTGCCGTCCAGCGGAGGCATGATGTCCACGGCGATGACGTAGTCGGCACCGAGATCCGTGGCCGCGTCGACCGGGAGGTTGTCCACAAGGCCGCCGTCCACGAGCATCGCACCTTCGCGCACTATCGGTTCGAACAGCCCCGGGATGGCCGAAGATGCCATGAGAGCCTCGCGCAGGCTGCCCGTGGTCATCGCGACGGCGGAGCCGGTGAGCAAGTCGCATGCGACCGCGGCGAACGGCAGACGCAGGTCGTCGAATGTCCGTGCGTTGGTGACGCGCTCCATCAGGGTGCCGAGCGGGTCCGTCTGCAGGAGACTGAGTTTCGAGGCCCAGGTGGGCAGCGCGATCCTCGACCACGAGGCTTTCGAAAACGCCGCCATCATGTCCTCGGAGCTGATGCACGCCGCCACGCCCGCTCCCACCAGTGCGCCGACACTCGTGCCCGTGACGACGCCGATCGGGACGTGCTCGCGCTCCAGCACGGAGAGCACGCCGAGATGAGCCGCGCCGCGGACGGCGCCTCCTCCGAGTGTCAGGCCCACGAGCGCGGGTGGCGCGGGCTCGGCGGGTATCAAGCCGGGGATCAGGCGGCGGAAGAGACTCCAGTCCACGTGCGCACCTCCCGGTCTATGGTCGTCGTGAATGGGTCTGACTCGAACCATACCCCACGTGCGGGTACGATGGGCCGAAGGGCGAGAGGAGCGACCGTGGATGCATGGGTGTCGATCGGCGGAGGGTCGGTGGACGCGCTCGCCAGCGCTCTCGCGGGCTTCGCCGACGTGCCGGACACCACGGTCGTCGACGTGTCCGAAGCGTACGCGCCCTCGTGGGGCGGGGACGCCGCGCTCGCCGTGGCCCGCGTGAGGACCGCTCTCGACGCGCTCGCGCTTGCGGAGTGGCTCGACGAGGT
>JANYJF010000032.1 GCA_025361885.1 Coriobacteriia bacterium | reverse complement strand
CTGCTGACCGGATGTGCGCGATGAACGCCGAACATCGTCTCGCGGCACTCCGGCTTCGGCTCGTGGACGAGGCCATCGACGCGTTCCTCGTGACCTCGGACGCCAACCAGCGCTACCTCACCGGATTCGAGGGCGTCATCGACGGAAGCGGCGCCGGTCTGTGTCTCATCACGGCCGCGGCAGCGCGCTACTACACGGATTTCCGCTACAAGGAGGTCACCGAGGCGGCCGCCGAGGGAACACCGTGGTCGGTCCACATCGTGCGCGAGAACCTCTACGTCACGGTGTGCGACGAGTTGAGGGCGAAGGGCGTCGAGGCGCTCGGCATCGAGTCCTCGATGCCGTACGGCAGGTTCCGGTTCATCTCTGAGAAGTTCCAGGGTCGCGTGGCCGCCTTCGAACAGCTGGTCGAAGAGCTGCGGCAGGTCAAGGAGCCGGTCGAGGTCGATGCGATCGGGCGCGCGGCCGCACTCGCGGACCAGGCCTTCGACCACGTGCTCGGGATCATCCGACCCGGCATGCGCGAGGTGGACGTCGCGCTCGAGCTCGAGTCGTTCATGCGCCGCGGCGGTTCCGAGGGGCTGGGGTTCGACTCCATCGTCGCGAGCGGTCCCAACTCATCGAAGCCGCACGCCGGGGTGACCGACAGGGTAATCGGGACCGGAGAGCTGCTGACCATGGACTTCGGGGCCCGCATCGGCGGGTACTGTTCGGATATGACGCGGACCGTGGTCGTCGGCCTCGCCGACGAGCGCCAGCGCGAGCTGTACTCGGCCGTGCTGGACGCGAACATGGCCGGGCTGGCCGCCGTCAAGCCGGGGATGCCGGGCGAGGCGATCGACGCCGCGGCGCGGGACCTGCTGCGGGCGCGTGGCTTCGGCGAGCAGTTCGGCCACGGACTCGGGCATGGCGTGGGTCTCAACATCCATGAACTGCCGCGTGTGGGGGTCAACAGTCGCGACTCGGTTCGCTCCGGCAGCGTCATCACCATCGAACCGGGCGTGTACGTGCCCGGCTTCGGAGGTGTTAGAATCGAGGACCTTGTGGTGGTCGAAGAGGGTGGGTGCAGGCTCCTGTCCCACTCCCCCAAGGGCCTCATCGAGTTGTAGGACACCCGCCGCGGCGCCCGACGGCCTCGCGCTGCATGGAAGGACGTTGAAGGTATGCCCGTCTCCACCAACAACCTCAAGAACGGCATGTGCATCTCCTACAACGACAAGCTGTGGGTCGTCGTGGAGTTCCAGCACGTCAAGCCGGGCAAGGGCGGCGCGTTCGTCCGCACCAAGCTCAAGGAGGTCAAGAGTGGCCGCGTGGTGGACGTGACCTTCCGCGCCGGCGAGAAGCTCGATGACGTGCGGATGGAGACCAAGAACCTCCAGTACCTCTACAACGACGGTGACGCGTTCCACTTCATGGACACCGACACGTACGATCAGTTCGACCTGGCTCGCGATTTCGTCGGCGAGGCGGGGAAGTGGCTCAAGGACAACGACACCGCGACCGTGCTCGTCGCCGGTGATGAGATGATCGGTGTCGAGGCTCCGATGTTCGTGGAGCTCGAAGTGGTCGAGACCGAGCCGGGATTCAAGGGCGACACTGTGCAGGGCGGGAGCAAGCCCGCGACGCTGGAGACCGGCGCCGTGGTGATGGTCCCGATGTTCGTCAACTCGGGCGAGCACATCAAAGTCGACACTCGGGACGGAAGCTACATCACGCGCGTCTAGCGCTTCGTCACGCCAGCAACGCTGCTCGAAGCGGCATCCGGCGGCCGCACCTCTCGCGAGGGGCGCGCGCCAAGGGTGTCGTCGGCTATACTGGACGTTCCACCGGCGGGCCGAGTCGGCGCCCAAAGGTGGCCACATGACCGGACAGTCCGAATCCTTCACGTCAGGTGCCAGGCCATGCGACCCGTAGCGATCACAGATACCACCCTTCGCGACGCACACCAGTCGCTCTGGGCCACGCGCATGCAGATCGCCGACATGCTCCCGATCCTGCCGGCGATGGACGCCGTGGGGTACTGGTCGCTGGAGGTATGGGGCGGGGCAACGTTCGACGCGGCGCTGCGATTCCTCGACGAGAACCCCTGGGAGCGCCTTCGCACGATCAAGCACCACTGCCCGAAGACTCCCCTGCAGATGTTGCTCCGCGGCCAGAACCTGGTCGGCTACCACCACTACTCCGACGACATCTGCCGCAGGTTCGTCCACGCCTCCAAGCGCAACGGCATCGACGTCTTCCGTGTCTTCGACGCGCTCAACGACATCCGCAACCTCGAGGTGAGCGCGTCGGCGATCAAGGAGTGCGGCGGCCACTTCGAAGGTGCCATCTCCTACACCGTGAGCCCGGTCCACACGCTCGACAGCTATCTTGAGTACGCGCACAGGCTCAAGGATCTGGGCTCCGACACCATCTGCATCAAGGACATGGCGGGGATGCTCACGCCGTTCCGGACCGAGAAGATGGTCCGCGCCCTCAAAGAGGAGATCGGCCTCCCGGTCCACGTGCATTGCCACTACATCGGCGGCATGGCCCCGATGAACTACCTGAAGGCCATCGAGGCCGGTGCCGACATCGTCGACACGGCGGCCGTGGCGCTCGCCTTCGGCAACAGCCAGCCGCCCGTCGAGATGATCGTGGCGGCGCTCAAGGAGTCGCCGTACGACACCGGTCTCGACCTCGACGAGCTGTTCCGCATCGCCCACTACTGGGAGGCAGTGCGCGAGAGCAAGCATCTCAAGCGCGGCATCACCACGATGCTGCAGATGGAGGTCTTCTCGCACCAGGTGCCGGGCGGCATGATGAGCAACCTCATCAGCCAGCTCGACGTCCAGAAGGCCGGGGACCGGATGCCGGACGTGCTGGCCGAGATCGCGAAGGTCCGCGCGGAGGTGGGCTACCCGCCGCTCGTGACGCCGATGTCGCAGATCGTGGGCACGCAGGCCGTGCTCAACGTGCTGACCGGCAAGCGGTGGAGCGTCGTGCCCAACGAGATGAAGGACTACATCCGGGGCTTCTACGGCAAAGCGCCGGGACCGATGGACCTGGAGATAGTCGCCAAGGTGCTCGGGAACGAGCAGCCACTGGCCGAGGATGTCCGGCCGGGGTCTCTCGTCACCACGACGTACGACGAGGTCGAAGCAGAGATCGGAGACCTCGCCCACAGCGAGGAAGATGTGCTGATGTACGCGCTCTTCCCCAACGAGGCCCGCACCTACTTGAGCAAGCACCAGAAGGGCGCCGAAGCGGCGGTCTTCCTCATGAGCGAAGAGATCAATGCAGTCAGGGAGGACGAATCCGTGGACGTCAATCAGATCCGCGAGCTCATCAAGATGGTCGAGACATCCGACGTGTCCGAGGTCAGTGTCGAGGAGAACGGCTCGAAGATCGTGGTGCGCAAGGGTGGCGTGAGCGTCCAGACGCCGGCGCATCCGTCCGCTCCTGTCTCGGCTTCGGCTGTCTCCGTCGAGGACACGTCCGGGCGTCCTGCGTCGTGGCGTGAGATCAAAGCGCAGATGGTCGGCACGTTCTACCGCTCGTCTTCGCCCGGCTCCGAGGCGTTCGTCAAAGTCGGCGACACCTTCGAAGAAGGCGCGACGCTGTGCATCCTCGAGGCCATGAAGCTGATGAACGAGATCGACGCGCCGGAGGCCGGAGTCATCCGCGAGGTCGTCGCCGAGGACGCGTCGGCGGTCGACTACGGAGCGGTGCTCTTCTACTACGAGCCGGTGGGGTAGGGCGTGCGCGAGTTCGACCGCATCCTTATCGCCAACCGGGGCGAGATCGCGCTGCGGGTCATCCGCGCGTGCCGTGAGATGGACATCGAAACGGTCGCCGTGTACTCGGAGATCGATCGTGACTGTCTGCACGCGCGCATGGCGGACCGCGCGGTGTGCATCGGTCCCGCGCCGTCCGCGCTCAGTTACCTCAACATGCCGAACATCGTGTCCGCCGCCCTGGTGACGGGCTGTCAGGCGATCCATCCGGGCTACGGGTTCCTCGCGGAGAACGCGGGGTTCGCGCGCGCGTGCGCCGACAGTGGCATCACCTTCATCGGACCGAGCCCGGATGCCATCGAACGCATGGGTGACAAGGCCGTGGCGCGCTCCACCATGATGGCCGCAGGCGTGCCCACCGTCCCGGGTTCCGACGGAGCGGTGACCTCCGAACAGGAGGCTCTCGCCTTCGCGGAGCAGGTCGGTTATCCGGTTCTGATCAAGGCGTCGGCTGGCGGCGGCGGGCGCGGCATGCGTGTCGCGACAGGTCCGGGCGACTTGGTGAGCAACCTTCACGCCGCCAAGGCCGAGGCGGCCGTCGCTTTCGGCAACGATACGGTCTACATCGAGAAGTACCTCCTTCGTCCGCGCCACATCGAGTTCCAAGTCCTCGCGGACAGCCACGGCAACGCGATCCATCTGTTCGAGCGCGATTGCTCGGTGCAGCGGCGCCACCAGAAGCTCATCGAGGAGTCCCCGTCACCAGCTCTGACGCCGCAGTTGCGGGCGGAGATGGGCGAGGCGGCCCTCAAGGCCGTCCGGGCGGTAGACTACGTCAATGCCGGCACCGTCGAGTTCCTCCTCGACACCGACGGCACGTTCTACTTCATGGAGATGAACACCCGGGTGCAGGTCGAGCACCCTGTGACCGAGGCCGTCACGGGCGTGGACATCATCAAGGAGCAGATCCGCATCGCCGCAGGCAGGCCGATGCGCCACCCCGACCAGTCCGACATCGAGATCCGCGGCCACGCGATCGAGTTCCGCATAAACGCCGAGGATACGGAGCACGACTTCCGACCGCATCCCGGCAAGGTCGAGATCTTCAACGCACCCGGTGGATTGGGCGTTCGCGTCGACAGCCACCTGTACTCCGGCTACCATGTGCCGCCGACGTACGACTCTTTGCTCGGAAAGCTCATCGTGTGGGGTGAGACGCGCTACGAGGCGATCAACCGTGCCCGGCGCGCGCTCGACGAGTTCATCATCGTGGGTATCCCGACGACGATCCCGTTCCACCAGCGGGTCGTCGAGAACGAATACTTCCAGCGCGGCGAGGTCTATACTGACTTCGTCGACACGCACATCTTCGGCAACGAGGACGGTCATGGCGAAGACTAGAGAGAACACCGCGTGCAGCGAGTTGCGCCTCGAGGGAGTCGACCTGGCCCCCGGAGTGCTCGAGACCATCGTCGTGCTGGCGACGGAGTCCGTAGAAGGCGTCGCCGCTGTCACCACCCCGGGCCTCGCAGGCCTGATGTCCAAGCAGGGCGCCAAGGGCGTGGAGCTGTGCGTCGATGAGGCGGGTCTACTGGCCGTGAGCGTGCATGTGTCGGTCGAGTACGGCCAGCCGCTCCGACACATCGCGGAGTCCGTCCAGACGGCTGTCTACGAGGCGCTCGTCAGCCAGACCGGCACCAAGGCCGATACCGTCGACGTGTTCATCGACGGGATCACCTTTCCCGCATAGCGCACCACGCGACCAACAGGAAGCAGCGACACCACCACCATGCTCGAGAGACGCCGCGCGCGCCATCAGGCGCTTCACATCCTCTACCAGCGTGAGATCACCGACGAGACCCTGTCGGGCATCTTGGCCACAGGCACGTTCAGCGGCGAGGACGGCGAGCCGACAGAGTTCTGCCGCGAACTGCTGATGGGGGTCGAATCGCATCAGACCATCATCGACGCGACCATCGAGTCGATCTCCGAGAACTGGACACTGTCCCGCATGCCGCTCGTGGACCGCAACATCCTGCGGATCGCCGTCTACGAGCTCATGTTCCAAGACGACATCCCCGACTCGGTCTCGATCAATGAGGCGGTCGAGATGGCGAAGATCTACGGCACCGACGACTCGTCCAAGTTCGTGAACGGCATCCTCGGTAGATTGTCCGAGGAGCGCACCCGCGAGGCAGCCACCCACGGAGAATCAGCATGAGCGACGACGTGTACACGTTCGATTCCGCCCGCGTGAGGCTCGAGCAGATCGCGACCGAGGTCCGCAAGAAGGACACGAGCCTTGAGAAGAGCCTCGACCTGCTCGAAGAGGGCGTGCGCCTGGCCAACCAGTGCACCGAGCTGATCGACGCCAAGCAGTGGCGGTCCACACTCGAGGCCGCCGCCGCCGAGGGCGAGGGGTCCCGCGAGGGGGAGGACTCCGGGCCGGATGCGGGCGACGCGATCGTCGTCGAGACGGTCACGATCGAGGAGCTGCCGGACGGCGGCATCATCGAAGAGGTCACGATCGAGGAGTACGAGTTGCGCGGTGGCGTCGTCGACGAGCCTCAGGAGGACGACGAGCGGAGCTGACCGGACACGCCTCGGGTGCCGCGGATGGTGCGGGGTGACAGGGCGGTGACGCAACGGCCGCGCACCTTGAGGGGTGCCGGCACGGGTACTATGCTTCGACTGCGCTTTGGGCTCACGCCACCGCGCGTGCACGGAAATGCGAATCGGGAGATGAACGCTCCTTGAGCGATAAGCACGTCCTCGCATCCATACTGACCCCCCAGGATCTCAAACCGCTGGACGACGACCAGCTCGTCGCGCTGGCGGCGGACATCCGCCGGACACTCATCGAGACGGTCTCCGTCACGGGAGGTCATCTGGCCCCCAACCTCGGGGTCGTCGAGCTGACGCTCGGACTGCTGCGCGCGCTCGACGTGCCTCACGACAAGGTCATCTTCGACGTGGGCCACCAGTCGTACGTCTACAAGCTGCTCACGGGTCGTCTGGAGCGCTTCACGACGCTGCGCCAGTACGGGGGCGTGTGCGGATTCCCCAAGCGCAGCGAGTCTCAGTACGACGTGTTCGACACAGGGCACGCCTCCAACTCCATCTCTGTGGCGCTCGGGATGGCGTGCGCCCGCGATGACGTCGGCGGCGACGAGCAGGTGGTAGCCGTGATAGGCGACGGTTCCATGACCGGCGGTATGTCGTTCGAGGGACTCAACCACGCCGGCCACCTTGGCGTGGACCTCACCGTGATCCTCAACGACAACGAGATGTCGATCTCGGAGAACGTCGGGGCGCTCGCTTCGTATCTTGGCCGCGTCCGGCTCGACGCGCGTTATCGGCGCCTTCGCGACGACGTGGAGTCCAAGGTCGCTCGCATCCCCGGTGTAGGTGCCGCGATGGTCGCCGCCGGCGAGGCCGCCAAGCAGTCGTTCAAGCAGCTCGTCGTTCCTGGCATGCTCTTCGAGGAGCTCGGCTGGAAGTACGTGGGGCCGATCAACGGGCACGACGTGCAGCAGGTCCAGGACGCGGTCACCTGGGCACGCAACGCGGGCGGCCCAGTCCTGATCCACGCCGTCACGCACAAGGGCCAGGGCTACTCCCACGCCGAGCAGAACCCTGACCTGTTCCACGGCGTCGCGCCGTTCGAGATCGAGTCAGGGAAGGTCAACGGCACGCCCGGAGCGCCGTCGTTCACAGATGTGTTCGGCGCCTCTCTGGTTGCCGAGGCCGCGCGCGACGACCGGATCTGTGCGATCACCGCCGCGATGCCCACAGGCACCGGGCTCGACGCGTTCTCGAAGACCTTCCCGGACCGGTTCTACGACGTGGGGATCGCGGAGCAGCACGCCGTCGGGCTGGCCGCGGGTCTGGCCGTCGGTGGTCGCATCCCCGTCGTGGCCGTCTATTCGACATTCCTGCAGCGGGCTTTCGACCAGATCATCATGGACGTGTGCCTGCAGGACCTCCACGTCGTGTTCTGCCTGGATCGAGCGGGGTTGGTAGGCGAGGACGGGCCGACGCACCATGGCGTGTTCGACCTGACCTACCTTCGCGCGATACCGAACCTGATGATCATGGCGCCCGCCGACGAAGCCGAGCTCGTCGACATGCTGCACACGGCGCTGGTCGCCGACGGACCGGTGGCCATCCGATACCCGCGCGGCAGGGGCGCCGGTGTCCCGCTGCCCGTGACGCCGACCGTGCTCGAGGCCGGCCGGGCGCAGGTGCGCTCCGAGGGTCGCGACGTGGCGCTGCTCGCGATCGGGCGCATGACGGCGACCGCTGAGGCGGCGGCCGCGCTGCTGGCCGAGCGGGGCGTGTCCGCCTCGGTCGTCAACATGCGATGGGTCAAGCCCTTGGACCTCGAGGCGATCACCTGGGCGGCCGAGGGACACGACCTCATCGTAACCCTCGAGGAGAACACGGCACTCGGCGGCTTCGGTGCGGCAGTGCTCGAGGCGGGGTCCGACCTCGAGCTGTCCACTCCGATCCTGCACCTCGGCGTCCCGGACTGCTTCGTGACGCACGGTGCCACACCCAAGCTGCTCTCCGACGTCGGGCTCACCGCCCCGGCCGTGCGGGATGCGGTCGTCGGCAGGCTGGCCAGCGTTCGCGAGAAGAAGGGCGCAGGCGATGGGACGCATCAGGGCCGACGCAGCACTCGTTGAGTCGGGCGTGTTCGCGTCGCGCGAACGTGCCCGCGCCGCGATCCTTGCCGGTGATGTGAGGATCGGCGACCAGCCGGTCACGAAGGCCGGCCAGCAGGTCGAAGAGGGGACCGTCTTCGAGGTCACGCCCCGCCAGCAGTACGTCTCGCGTGGCGGGCTCAAGCTGGCAGGAGCTCTGGACACGTTCGGCATACAGCCGGCCGGGCTGCGCGTCATAGATGTCGGCGCCTCGACCGGCGGGTTCACCGACTGCGTGCTTCAGCGCGGCGCCGCGTCCGTCACGGCCGTCGACGTGGGATACGGTCAACTGGCGTGGGCGCTTCGCACGGATCCGCGGGTGACGGTGCTGGAGAGGACCAACATCCGCTCCGTCGAAGGACCTCTACCGGGCGCACCGTTCGATATGGCGGTAATTGACGTGTCGTTCATCGCACTGGTGAAGGTGCTGCCGCACGTCCGCGAGCAACTCGACGAGTCCTCGCAGGTCGTGGCCTTGGTCAAGCCCCAGTTCGAAGCGGGTAAGGGCCGTGTGGGAAAACACGGCGTGGTGCGCGATCCCGAGGTGCACACGGATGTCCTGCGCGCGGTCTCGGTCGCGGCGGCGGAACTGGGCTGGGTCGTCCGCGGCATGACGTTCTCGCCGCTCAAGGGGCCTGAGGGTAATATCGAGTTCTGGATATGGCTGGCCGGCAGCGGCGAGGCCACGGGTGACACGCCCGAGACCGTCGTCGCTGCCGCCCGCGAGGTACTTGGAGGCTGATCATCCCGCATGCGAGTCCTGCTCGTCCCCAACATCGGCAATGCGCGCGCGCTCGACGCGACGCGCGAGCTTGTCTCGCATCTCGACGTGCGCGGCCACACGCCGGTGCTCACCGACGGCGACGCGCTGGCGGCCGGTCTCGACGAGCGCGCGGTGTCCATCGCGGACCTGGGCGTCCCGGACCTTGCCGTCGCGCTGGGCGGGGACGGGACGATCCTCAAGACCGTCCACGTGCTCGGTGGCGCCGACGTCCCCATCCTCGGTCTGAACCTGGGCAGGCTCGGCTTTCTGTCGGGTGCGGATGGCTCCGACCCGGCCGGCTCGGTGGACGCTGCGCTCGCCGGTGAGGGCACGCTCGAGCGGCGCATGACGCTGGCGGGCAGTGTCACGGTCGGTGGCAGGTCCGCGGGCGAGTACCGGGCACTCAACGAGGTCTACGTCGGTCGCGGCTCAGCCCATCGCGCGGTCGAGGTGACCATCAACGTCGCAGGCGAGGAACTCACGCGCTACGTCTGCGATGGAGTCATCGTGGCCACCGCCACAGGGTCGACCGCCTACGCGCTCTCCGCGGGCGGCCCGATCATGTCGCCCCGCGCGAGCGGGATGCTGCTGGTGCCCGTCGCCGCACACACTCTGCGCGCTCGGCCGCTGCTCCTGGGCCCCGACGAGGTCGTCGATCTGGTGTTCGGAGACCCGGCGCGCTCGGATGCCTGCGTGGTCGTCGATGGTGACACCGTCCCGTGCCGCAGCACCCTCGACCGCGTGACCGTGCGACGCGACGCGCGAGACGTCACGCTTGTGCGGCTCGACGGCCGGCACTTCCACCGGGTACTTCGCGACACCTTCCTGCGGGGCTGAGTCGTGCTCGAGGAACTCCACGTCAAGGACCTCGCCCTCATCGACGAGGCATGGCTGGAACTCGGTCCGGGGATGACGGTGCTCACGGGTGAGACCGGCGCGGGCAAGACGGTCCTGGTCGGTGCTCTCAAACTGCTGCTGGGGGAACGCGCGGACGCGACGCTCGTGCGCTCCGGTGCGGCAGAGGCGGTCGTCGAAGGGCGCTTCGTGCTCGATGGTCGCGAGCGATTCGTCCGCCGCAGGCTCTCCGCCGAGGGTCGCTCCAAGTGCTACCTGGACGGTGAGATGGCGTCGGTCGCCGGTCTCGACGACGCCTTGGGCCCGGCGGTCGACCTGCACGGTCAGCACGAGCACCAGTCGCTGCTGCATCCCGCGCGGCACGCCGCATACCTCGACCGCTTCGCCGGAGCACCAGCCCAAGATGCGCTCGCGGCGTATCGCGACGCGTGGGCGTCGGCGGTGCGCGCTCGGCAGGAGGCCGCGCGCCTCGCGGCCGCGATGACCGATCGGGACAGCCGCATCGAGAGTCTGCGCTGGACGGTCGACGAGATCGACGCAGTGGCCCCCGCTCCGGGCGAGGACAGCGCGATCGAAGAGCGCCTTCCGCGTATGCGTCACGCAGGCAAACTCACCGAGGCGTCGTCCGCGGCGTTCGACGCCCTGCGAAGCGACGGGGGCGCGTCCGACACGCTCGCGAAGGCGCTCGCCGCGCTGCACGCGGGCGGAGGGCTGGACCCGGCCCTCGACGCGATCGCCGCCGACCTGTCATCGGCGATCACAGCCGTCGACGACGCGGGCTGCCGCATCCGTGATTACGGCGAGTCGACGGACTACGACGTCGGGGCCCTCAACGAGGCGGAATCGCGCCTTGCGGCCCTCATGTCACTCAAGCGCAAGTACGGCGGCACCATCGACGACGCGCTGGAGGCTCGCGAGTCCGCCGCGGCGGAGATCGTCACACTCGAGGCGGGGGAGGCGGGACTGGAGGCCGCGCACGAAGCGGTGCGCTCCGCCGAAGCGAATCTGCGCCAGGCCGGTGATGCGCTCGTCACGGTGCGCTCGCAGGCCGCGCCGCGCTTCACCGAACAGCTTGCCGCCGCGGCATCGGACCTGGCCTTGCCCGGTGCCGTCTTCGAGGTCGCAATGGCGCCGCTCGGCTTCGCCGCGTGGACCGCTGACGGCCCGCACAGAGTCGAGTTCATGTTCTCCTCGAGCGGCGGCGACATTCCCCGGCCCCTCGCGCGTATCGCGTCCGGCGGCGAGGTGAGCCGCGTCATGCTCGCGCTCAAAGGCGTGCTGGGCGATGCGGATACCGTGCCCGTGCTCGTCTTCGACGAGATCGACGCGGGGATCGGCGGAGCGACCGCGCTGGCCGTCGGCAAGCGGCTCGCGCTGCTGGCGAAGCGGCACCAGGTCCTCGTCATCACCCATCTCGCACAGGTCGCCGCATACGCGGACGCGCATCTGGTCGTCGAGAAGTCCGAGGTCGACGGCCGGGCCGTCACGCGAGTACGCCCGGTCGTCGGTGAGGAGCGCGTCGTCGAGGTTGCCCGGATGCTGTCCGGATCCGACTCCGACACCGGGCTCGCGCACGCCAGGGAACTCCTCTCCACGGCCTCAACACGATGAGCGCGTAAGGCAGCTCTGGTACACTCCCCGGGGGCCCGCACCACCACCCGCAGGGTCCCGGAAGGGCACGGAATGCATCATCAGGGAACCGCGCGTCTCGACAAGCGCACCAAGGATCTCACCAAGCGTCTCGGTCCTTCGGACATCGCCATCATCGATCATGCGGACCTCGACCGGGTGAGCGCCGAGGGGCTGCTGGGCACCGGCGTCGAAGTCGTCGTGAACGCCTCGCGGTCGATCACAGGCGTCTACCCGAACGTCGGTCCGCTCATTCTCACGCGCGGCGGGGTCGCTGTTCTCGACGCTGTCGGCCCCGAGATCTTCGAGAAGGTCCGGGAGGGCGACACGGTCGAGGTCGTGGGTTGTGACGTGCTGTACGGTGGGCAGGTCGTGGCGTCGGGAACGCGCCTGACAGTCGAGTCGATCGAGCAATCCATGGAGGATGCCAAGGCGGGGATCGGCGAGCAGCTGGACAAGTTCGCCCGCAACACCTTGGAGTACCTCGAACAAGACAAGAACCTGCTGACCGAGGGAGTCGGACTCCCGGCGATCACGACCCAGATCGAGGGCCGGCACGTGATGGTCGTCGTGCGTGGCTACGACTACAAGGAAGACCTGCAGGCGCTGCGGCCCTACATCCGTGAGGTCAAGCCTGTGCTCATCGGCGTGGACGGCGGAGCCGACGCCCTGCGCGACGCGGGCTTCGCGCCCGACATCATCATCGGAGACATGGACTCCGTGACCGACGCGGCCCTTCGCGCCGGTGCCGAACTCGTCGTCCATGCGTATCCCGACGGGCGGGCGCCTGGAATGGAGCGACTGCAGCAGCTCGGGCTGACCGGCGTCACGTGGCCGCTCGCTGCCACGTCCGAGGACCTGGCGCTTCTGCTCGCATACGAGTCGGGCGCCGACTTGATCGTGGCGGTCGGAACACACGCCAACCTGATCGAGTACCTCGACAAGGGTCGCAAGGGCATGGCCTCGACGTTCCTCGTGCGCCTCAAGGTGGGTCCGAAGCTCGTGGACGCCAAGGGCGTGAACAAGCTGTACCGCGCGACCCCGGGTCTGAACGGACTGGTCGCAATAGTCGGATCGGCGCTCGTCACGCTGACCGTCATAGTCATGATCTCCTCGTCCGCGCGTGCGGCACTCGGTCTCGGCCTGCTGCGCATACGCACACTCCTGGGCATGTAAGCGAAACGACTGGAAGGTCCAAGGCGCATGTACAACTTCCGCTATCACATCGCATCGCTCGTCGCGGTGTTCCTCGCGTTGTCCATCGGGCTGTTGCTCGGCACCGTCGTCGTGGAACGCGGCACGCTCAACGCGCAGCGCACGACTCTGGTCGACAGCCTTCAGAAGGAGTACTCAGCGCTGCGGACGGATAACACCCAGCTCAAGTCCGAGTTGGATACGAACAAGGCGTTCGTCACGGATGCCGCGCCGGTCCTGGTGGCGAACAGACTGTCCGGTCGCACGGTCCTGGTGCTCGGCAACGCGGGCCGCGCGGACGCCGCGGCCGCGGTAGGCGATGCAGTGGCGAAGGCGGGCGGCATGTCGATCGCGGCGACCTTCCGCGACGCCGGCTTCGGCTTGAAGGACAAGGCGCTCGCCGCCAAGGTGGCGGCGGTGCTCGCGGCGGACGCGAGCGGCGATCTGACCGCCCCGACCGCCGACGTGCTTGCCCGCGAATTCGCCAACGCTCCGGGAATACCGAGCCCTCTGACAGACCTGCTCGTGGCGGCCGGAGAGCTCTCCATGACCAGGCCCGACGGCGCTGGGACGCCCACGCTGTTCGTGGTCACCGGAGCGTTCGACGACAAGGCCGATGCGGCGCAGATCGCGCTGGCCTCGGCGGCCAAGTCGCACGGCCAGATGGCTGCCGGAGCGGAGACGACGAAACACGCGACCGGTGTCGCGGCTGCCGCGTCCGACGCCGGTCTGCCCACCGTCGATCACGCGGACACCCCGCTCGGCCAGGTCTCGCTCGTGTGGGTGTTGCTCGGGCGGGCTGACGGACGATTCGGCTTGGCGCGCGGTGTCGACGGTGCGTACCCGAGCCCGCTCACCGCCACGATCCCGAAGTAGCGATCGGACGGCGGTCCCGGTCGGTCGTGGCTCTCGCCCAGCGCCCTCAGCGCAGCTCGCGCCGCAGGGCGAGCAGCGCCGAGGCCACGTCCGCGAACTGCCTTCCACGGTGGACGAATCCGGCGATGTCCCGGCCCGTGGCGGCGTGCGCCATCGTCGTGTCGACCTCGAGGACGCGCAGCCCGGCGCGCAGGGCGTGCGACGTCATCGCGACCTCTACGCCATAACCGGATGCGAAGGGCATGACCGCGTCCACAGCGTGGGGGCTGAGCGCCCTCTGCCCCGACAGGGGAGCGGTGGCCAGGAAGTCCGCGCGGCCGTAGCGCCGGATGCCCCACCTGGCCAGGCGCATCACCAGCCCGAACCCCGCCTTGTTCGCCGGCTTCGGGAAGCGCGCGATGGTCATGTCGGCCCCACCGGCCAGCACCGGCCCGAGCAGGAGAGCGCCCTGCGAAGCCGTCTCGGCGAGGTCGCCGTCGAGCAGAAGGACCGCGTCCCTGCCCCGGCGCGTACGCTCGAGCCCCGCCTGGAGCGCGGCGCCCTTTCCGACGTTGCGCTCGAGGCGCAGGACGTCGGCGCCGGCGGCGCTCGCGCGCTCGGCGGTGTCGTCCGACGAGGCGTCGTCGACCACCAGGACCCGCACGACGCGGGGGATCGCGAGAGCGGCCTTCACCGTCGCCTCGATGCGTTCGGACTCGTCGTGCGCGGGGATGATCGCGACGGCGTTCAGGATGCGGCCCTCTTCGGCAGTGCGCGACCGACCACCCGCTTGGCCATGGAAGCCGCGATCCCCATCTCGGGCACCTTCAGCACGAGGAGCAGGCCGTAGGCGACCACGAGCCCGGCGACGCCACCGGCGGCGATCTGCCCGAGGAAGGCGAAGCGGCCGGCGTGCAGCGCGAGGCCGGCCAGACGCGAGGCTCCCCACGCGGCGCCGCCACCGAGCAGCGAGGCTCCCAGCACGACGCCGAGCGTCCCGACGATGCGACGGCCGTCGAACGCGCCGATGCGGCGGCGCAGGATGATCAGAAGGATCGCGACGTTGAGCGTGTAGGCGATCGCGTCCGCGGCCGGGATGCCGACGAGGCGGAAGTTGCCCCATGCCGTCATGCTCGTCAGTCCTGCGTACAGCGCGACCTGCAGGACCGTGACGAACACGTTGACGATCGCCGGCGTCCGGCTGTCCTGCATCGTGTTGAACGTGCGCAGCACGAACATGAACGCGCAGAACGAGAACAGGCCCAGAGTCCACGCCATCAGGACGCTGGAGACGAGCGGCACGGCGGCCTGCGGGAAATTGCCGGCGCGGTACAGGGTCACGAGCGGCCCCGCCAAAGCGATGAGCATCGCGGCCATCGGCAGGACCAGGACGCCGAGCGCGCGCAATCCTGTGGAGAAGGTCGTCTTGAACGAGGTCCAGTCCTTCTTCGCCGCCATCTCGGACAGCTCGGGCACGAGCGCGGTGATGAGCGCCACGGCGAAGACGCCGTACGGCAACTGGTACCACATCCAGGCGTATGACAGCGTCGCCGAGCCATCGCGGAACGCAGAGGTGGCGTAGGCGTTGCGGAACGACACGCCCACGAGGTTCGTCGCCACGTACAGCAGGATCGGGAGCATCTTGATGCCCAGCTTGCGCAGAGACGGGTCCTTCCAGTCGATCCCGAGCTTGAACCGGAATCCGAGCTTGAAGAGCACCGGCAGCTGCACCACGAGGAGCGCCACGACGCCCAGCGTGGTCGCAACCGCGAGCGCGGTGACGGCCCACATGGGGTGCGAGGCGCGCATCGGGATGTAGACACCTAGCAGCGCGACGATGACCACGACGTTGTTGAGCACCGGAGCGATCGCCGGCGCGAAGAAGTGCCGGTACGAGTTGAGCACGCCCGTGGTGATCGCCATCATCCCGTAAAACACGATCTGTACGGCGAAGAAGCGGAAGAAGTAGACCGCGAGCTGGACCTCCTCGGGCTTGACCGTGAACGTCTGGGTGCGGACGAACGGGTATGGGAGGAACGTCCCGATGAGCGCGACCAGGCCCAGCACCACGAAGGCGAGATTGAACAGCGATCGGATGAAGTGGAACGCGCCCTCCTGGCCATCCTTCTCGAGTCGCTCCATGAAGATCGGGATGAGCATGGCGGACAGGACCCCGCCAGCCAGCAGCTCGTAGATCATGTTCGGGATGTTGTTGGAGATGTTGAACGAAGAGGCGACCGGTATCGCGCCTGTGGACGTCATGGTGACGCCCAGCGCGACGGCCATCGCCCACGTCCGCACGAAGCCGGTCATGCGGGAGACGAGCGTCGAGACCGACATGGTCGCGGTCGAGCGTGCTATCGACGGAGCGGCGATGGGTGCCTCCGGGTGGATGCGGTCGCGGTATGCTTCGCCGCCATTCTACCGGACGGCAACACACCCACAGGAACTTCCGCGTCGTCGCGACATATTCCGGTATACTTCTGGTCGGGCACCTCTGCTGCCCGGGCGCGCACAGGCACCATGTCGCCCGATCCGTCACCAGCCCCCGCACGCTTGGCCCATCGCCCGGGCCGGACCATGTGTCCGCACGCCCGGGTGCGCCGTTTGGAGTGAGAGCATGAAGCGACGCCTGGCTGCGATGATCGCGATGGTCTGCCTCGTGGGACTGAGCCTTCCGCTCACCTCCTCGGCGGCTGCAGGGGCCACCGCCCCGACGGGTCCGCGCGCCGTCGTGGTCATCGTCGCCCCGTATATGACGTGGAACGACATCACCAAAGGCCCCGTACCGTCGATCCGCGGCCTGGCCCGCTCCGGCACGCTGGCCAATGTGAACCTGCGAAGCGGCTCCGTCGGCGTCGGCACCTCGGCGATCGTCAAGGGGGCGCTGCTGCTCTCCGCAGGCGCGGGAGTCACCATCGATCCGACATCGCTCGAGGCCTACTCGTCGGACGAGTACACCGAGGGCGGGCTCGCTGCCACCGAGTTCTCGCGGCTGTCGGGTGCGTCCCCGTCAGGCGACCAGGTCGTCTTCCTCGGCGTGCCGCGGCAGAGGTTCGCAAACCGCGATCTGTCGACGCCGGGGGCTGTCGGAACGCTCGGCCAGGCGGTCCGCGACGCCGGTGGCGCCACGGTGGGCGCCGGCAACTCGGATCCCGGCCTGTCGCTGAGTGACATCATGCGGGTCCGCCCGGCCGGCATGATCGCGATGGACGCGGCTGGCCGCACCATGTTCGGTGACGTCTCCGCCCGCACGCTCGATACCGACCCCACCCGACCTTTCGGTGTCCGCACCGACGTCGCCAAGTTGCTCTCCGCCTACACGAAGGCCATGTCATCCGCCACCCGTGCGTCATCCAGCGGCGCCATCTTCGCTGTCATCGATCCGGGTGATCTGTCTCGCGTCGCGGCTTCGGCCTCGGACGCGTCGACACAGGTCGTCGCCGCCCAGCACGCGACCGCTCTGCGCGAGCTCGACAAGGTGGTTTCCCGTGTTGCCGCCGCCCTCGGGCCTCAGGACACGATCATGGTGGTCAGCCTCGCGGCTCCAGAAGTGGAGGGCGAGCCCCCCGGGCTGGTGCCGGCTGTTCTGAAGGGCCCCGGTCTGTCGGGAGGCGTGGCCACCGCCTCATCGACGCACCGGCCGGGGATCGTGACGTTCATGGACATCGGTGCGACGACACTCGCCGCGTTGGGCGCCAAGGCGCCGTCCTCGATGCCGGGCGCCGTCATCGGCTCGACATCGGCCGGGGCGACGCTTGAGGACCGTGTCGCCACCCTCGACGAGTACAACCGCACGTCGGTCGCGGTCGAGGTCGTGCGCTTCTCCGTGGTCAATGCCTATATCAGCCTGGTCGTCGGCATCTTGGTGTTGTGCACGTTCCTCGTCGTAGGAGGCGTGGGCGGCGTGACAGGTCGCTGGGGCAGGATCCTTCGGTCGCTGCTGCTCCTGACACTTGCTGTCCCGGTGGCGAGCACGGTCGGATTCCTCGTGTGGCGATGGCCCCCGACAGCAGGCGCGGTGACATCGCTGCTGATAGGTGTCGCGCTGCTCCTGTGGGCTGCCGTGCTTCTCGTCTCGCGCGACGATCACTCGGGAGTTCGCATCGCGGTGTTCGGTCTCGGGACCACAGCGGTCGTGCTCGTCGACCAATGGGTGGGTGCGCCGCTGTCTCAGACCGGCTTCTTCTCCTACTCGCCACTGTTCGGGGCACGTTTCTACGGGATGGGCAACGAGTCAGCGGCACTGATCCTCGGCGCCTCCATCATCGGAGCGGGTGTCCTGCTCGACATCCTGCGCGACAAGCCGTGGATAGGCGCCGCGAAGAAGTGGGGAGTGCCGGTGCTCGGCGTTCTGATGGTGGTCACCTCCGCAGCCCCGATGTTCGGGGCCAACGTTGGTGTGGCGATCTGGGGCACCGTCGGCTATGGGGTGTTCTGGGCCCTCATCAACGGCCGCAAGGTGCTGAGCTGGAAGACGGCCGGCGTCGTGCTGCTGCTCGTCGTCCTCCTCGTCGCGGCGCTGTCGGCGATCGACCTGCTCGGCAGCCCGGGACGCGAGACGCATCTGGGCAAGGCCCTTCAGTCCGCCGGCGTCGGCGGGGTCGGCGCGCTGTGGACGATCATCATGAGGAAGGCCGACACCAACTTCCGGGTGCTGACCCGCACCAACTGGACATACCTGCTCGTCGGGATCATGGGAACGCTCATCTACCTGCGATGGAAGCCGCGCGGGGAGTTCAAGGCGATGCTCGAGCGATGGCCGGGCTACTCGGCCGGACTGACCGCCAGCCTGGTTGCCGGCACGGTGGCATACTTCACTGAGGATTCCGGGATCATCATCCCGGCGCTCATCATCCTCTATGTTGGCGTGGGAGCCCTGTACCTGATCATGACGCGCATGGCGGCCGAAGGCCCCGCACCTGCCGATGATGCGAGCGCCCTCCGCACCGGGAAGATCACCACCTCGTGATGACGCCGATGTGGATAGCCGGGATCGTGTCTGTCGGGCTGGCGCTCGTCGCCGGATGGGGCGTCCCGGCTCTCGGGATGCGGGCGCTCATGCCGGCGTTGGAGCGGTCCCGGATGCGGGTCGTCAACTATCGGGGCCGTGAGGTCACGCCGGGCCTGGGGCTGGTGTGGGTGCTGTGGGCTGTCGGAGTCTGGACGGTGACGGTCGTCGCGGACGGGCTGGATTCTGTCCTTGCGATGACCGGAACGCTGCAGCCGGCGGTCTACCCCGATGTGCTCCGGGAGGCGGCGTGGCTCGTCCCGGTGCTGCTTGTGACGGCGGCGTTCGCCTTCGGGCTGATCGACGACGCCTTCGGCGGTGCGGATACCAAGGGTTTCCGCGGGCACATCGACGCGCTTCGACATGGCCGGCTGACGACCGGCGGACTCAAGATGCTCGGGATCGGCCTCGCGTCCCTGGCTGTCTGCGTCGAACCCGCGCTGCGCCGGGCATTCGATGCGGCTGGCGGCATCTCGCAACCACGAACCGTGGCGTTCGTCGTGCTGGCCGGGTGGCTGCTCGGCGCGGCCGTGATCGCTCTTGCCGCCAACCTCATCAACCTCACGGACCTGCGTCCCGGGCGCGCGCTGAAGTGCTACTCGTTGCTGGCCGTCGGGGCCGTCGCCGCGGCGCTTCCCGGGGCGTTGGGCTCGGCAGCGATCGCGGAGGAGCAAGTCCCCTCGGGGGTCGCTCCCGCGCCGCAGGCCATCCTCGTCGCGGTGGTCTTGGTCATCCTCCTGCTCGGCCCGGTCGTGGCCGTGTGGCGCTACGACCTGGGTGAGCGCGGCATGCTCGGCGACGCCGGCGCGAATGCCGCTGGCGCCCTGGCAGGCTTCGTGCTCGCGGCCACTCTGCCCTTGTGGGGACTGGCGGTGGCGGCCACCCTCCTCCTCGCCTTGAATCTGCTCTCCGAGAAGATCAGCTTCTCGGAGTCCATAGAGAAGGTTCCTCTCCTGCGGTGGCTCGACGGCCTCGGCAGGGCACATGATGGATCAGACGTTGCGGCGGGCTTGGACGCAGGCGGCGAGAACGGCACGGCGGCAACGGCGGACACAGGCGGCACAGACGGGGAGGCACGGTAAGGACTATGACGAAGCACATCTTCGTGACCGGAGGCGTGGCGAGCTCGCTCGGCAAGGGCATCACGGCAGCATCACTGGGCCGGCTGCTCAAGGCGCGTGGGCAGAAGGTCACCATCCAGAAGCTCGACCCGTACCTCAACGTCGATCCCGGTACCATGAGTCCGTTCCAGCACGGCGAGGTCTTCGTGACCGATGACGGAGGCGAGACCGACCTCGACCTCGGCCACTACGAGCGGTTCATCGATGAGTCCTTGTCGCGCGACTGCAACGTGACGGCCGGCTCGGTCTACCAGACGCTCATCACCAAGGAGCGAAGAGGTGACTACCTCGGTGGCACCGTGCAGGTCATCCCGCACGTGACCAACGAGATCAAGGAGCGGATCATCCGCTTGGCCGAGGCCACCCAGCCCGACGTCATCATCACCGAGGTCGGCGGCACCGTCGGCGACATCGAGTCGCTGCCGTTCCTCGAGGCCATCCGCCAGCTCAAGAAGGACGTCGGGCGCGACAACGTGTGCTACATCCACGTCACACTGGTGCCGTACATCGCCGCCTCCGGCGAGCTGAAGACCAAGCCCACACAGCACTCCGTCAAGGAGTTGCGCAGCATCGGCATCCAGCCCGACTTCATCGTGTGCCGCTCCGACCGTCCCATCGACGCCGGCATCCGGCGCAAGATCGGCCTGTTCTGCGACGTGGACCCCGCCGCCGTGGTCTCCGCACAGGACGCGCCCTCCATCTACCAGGTGCCGCTCAACCTGCGCGAGCAGATGCTCGACCAGATGGTCATCGACCATCTGGGGCTGGAGTGCGGGGAGCCGGACATGAGTGGGTGGGAGAACTTCGTCCGCCATAGCCAGTCGCTCACGGACACCGTACGCATCGCGCTGGTCGGCAAGTACGTGCAGCTCCCCGATGCGTACCTCTCGGTCCACGAGGCGCTCAAGCACGCCGGTATCTTCCACGAGCACGACGTGAAGATCGACTGGGTCGACGCCGAGGGCATCACAGTCGAGGAGGTCGACCAGATGCTGTCCGAGATGGACGGCATCCTGGTCCCCGGCGGCTTCGGCGTCCGCGGCATCGAGGGCAAGATCCGCGCGGCCTGCTACGCCCGCGAGAACAAGGTCCCGTACTTCGGCATCTGCCTCGGCATGCAAGTGGCGGTCTCCGAGTTCGCTCGCAACGTGGCGGGTCTTCCCGGAGCCAACTCCACCGAGTTCGACCCGGTCACGCCGCACCCGGTCATCGACCTGATGCGCGACCAGGAGTCCGTCCACGACATGGGCGGCACTATGCGCCTCGGTGCCTACCCATGCACGGTCACGCCGGGTACCAGGGGCTGGGACGCCTATGGCGAAGACGTCATCTACGAGCGGCATCGGCACCGCTACGAGGTCAACAACACGTACAGGCAGCAACTGGTCGACGCCGGCCTCGTCATATCCGGGCTGTCGCCCGACGGCAAACTGGTCGAGATGATCGAGCTTCCCGACCACCCGTGGTTCGTCGGCAACCAGGGTCACCCCGAGTTCAAGAGCCGTCCCACTCGCCCGGCCCCGCTGTTCCGCGACTTCATCGGCGCTGCGGTGGCCTACAAGAACTCGAGGGGCTGATCTGCCTTGTCCGACGAGCGGCTTCTCGCCACGTTCCTAGACCTTGTCCGCATCGACAGTCCCACTGGCGATGAAGCGGGTGTGGCGACGTATGTGGCTCATGCGCTCGATGCGGCCGGCATGGACGTGCATTTCGACGACAGCCCCGGAGCCACCGGATCGAATGTCGGCAACATCATCGCGACGCTGCCGGGGACGGTGCCGGGCCGGGTGCTCGTGCTGTCGGCGCACATGGACACGGTCGAGCCGGGCCGCGGCGTCGAGCCGGTGGTCATCGATGGCGTGGTGCGCAGCGTGGGGGAGACCATCCTGGGCGCCGATGACAAGGCCGGGATCGCCGCGATCATCGAGTCGGTCCGCCGGCTGCACGAGTCCGGCGCACCGCACGCGGAAGTCCGCGCGCTGATCACCGTGGGCGAGGAGCAGGGCCTTCTCGGCGCTAAGCACCTGCCGCCCGACGCGGCGGCCGGTGACGTGTGTCTGGTGCTCGATGCCGACGGTGAGCCCGGTGGTATCGTGACCGCCGCCCCGACCCACTACACGTTCACCGCGACCTTCCTCGGGCGCTCGGCGCACGCCGGCGTCGAGCCCGAGAAGGGCGTCTCCGCCATCGTGATGGCCTCACGCGCGATCTCCGGCATGGAGTTGGGACGCCTCGACGCAGAGACGACCGCCAACATCGGCTCCATCGGCGGCGGACGGGCGACGAACGTCGTGGCCGAGACCACGATGATAACGGGTGAGTGCCGTTCACTGGACCCGGTCCGCGCCGTCGCCGCTCGCGATGCGATGGACCTTTCGATGCACCGTGCCGCGAGCGAAGCCGGGGGTTCCGCGGCGATCACGTGGCACAAGGAGTACGACGGCTTCCGCTTTCCCGATGACGATCCATCGCTGCTGTTCGTGATCGGATGTTGCCGTGAAGCCGGCCTGACGCCGCGGACGTTCGCGACCGGCGGAGGCAGCGACGGGAACGTGTTCGCCGCGCACGGCACTCCGACCTTCGTGCTGTCGTCTGGGATGCGTGACGTGCACTCGACCGGCGAGTGGATCGCGGTGGCCGACCTCGAAGCGCTCACCCGCTTGCTCGACGTCGCGGTGTTGCGCGCGGTCGAGGGCTAGGCGACACCGGCCATGCGCCTCGTATGGGGACACGTCGTGCGCATCGAGCAGGCGGCACCCGGCTATCAGAAGCTGGACGTGTCGACGCCCGACGGTCCGGGCTCGGCCGTGTGCTACACGTCGCTCACCGGTGAGTGCGTGGCCGGCGAGCGTGTCCTGCTGAACACCACCGCGGTGCGCCTCCGCCTCGGTACTGGCGGCTCGCACTTCGTGGTGGCCCGCGGTGGTGGGGATGACGTCGCGCTCGACGACCCGTCGCACGGACACATCATGAAGCTGCGTTACTCGCCGATGCAGCGCGACGTTCTGGCGGTCGAGTCGCAAGAGAGCCCGTACCACGAGGTCATGCGGCGCGCCGAGGACATCGCCGGCATGCCGGTGGTGTGTTGTGGCCTGCACAGCCAGGTGGCGCTGGTGGCGGCCGGCATCAAGGAGCGTGTGCCGGGCGCACGGGTGGCGTACGTCATGACCGACCAGGCATCGATGATGATGGCGCTCTCCGACCTCGTTCGCAGCTGCCTCGAGAGCGGCCTGCTGGATGAGACCCTGACCGCCGGTCAAGCCGTCGGTGGCGGATTGGAGACCGTGACCCTGCATTCGGCTCTCCTCGCCGCCCGGCACGTTACGCACGCGGACATCGCGATCGTGTCCATAGGTCCCGGCACGGTGGGCACGGGGACACCGTTCGGTCACGGCGGCATCGCACAGGGCGAGGCGATCAACGCCGCCGGGGTTCTGGGCGGGCGACCACTGGCCGCGCTGCGCATCTCGTTCGCCGACCAGCGTGAGCGCCACCGCGGCGTCAGCCATCACTCGCTGACCGCCCTCGGGCGGATCGCGCTTCACCCCGCGACGGTGGTCGTGCCGCGGCTGCCCGGTGAGCAGGCCGGCGTGGTCGATGCGGCGCTGGAGGCCGCGCACGTTTGGGAGCGTCACACACGCGCCGACGTGTCCTCGGGCCGACTTCCCGATCTCCGCGGGGTCGGCGTGCGCACCATGGGCCGCGGACCTGATGACGATCCCGCGTTCTTCTTGGCTGCCGCGGCGGCGGGACGCGCGGCGGCGGACTTGCTCCACTGATTCCCTGAGACCTCAGCATGTCCGTGACCGCCGTCCGCACGGCGAGTACCGCCCGCCTTGCTTGAACTGACGGTCGGGAGCGCTACACTGGGACAGGTTTTGCCAAGGCGCGCGGGCCTCATCGAGACACTCGATCGCCGCGCGCCTCGCACAGTCGGATCGGTGCCTATCGAAGGAGCAACAGCTGTGATCATCGGTGTCCCCAAGGAGATCAAGAACAACGAGTTCCGCGTAGGCATGACGCCAGGTGGCGTCCGCGAGTTCATCGCTCATGGCCACACGGTGCTCGTCGAGAAGGCGGCGGGCGAGGGTTCCTCGTTCACCGATGACGAGTACGTTGCCGCCGGTGGGACGCTCATCGACGCGGCGGCGGAGATCTTCGCCAAGGCCGACATGATCGTGAAGGTCAAGGAGCCGCAGCCTGCCGAGATCGAGATGCTGCGCCCCGGCCAGATCCTCTACACGTATCTTCACCTCGCCCCCGACTACGAGCAGACCGTCGGTCTCGTGAAGTCCGGGGCCGTGTGCATCGCGTACGAGACGGTCGAGCTGCCCAACCGTTCGCTGCCCCTGTTGGCCCCGATGTCCGAGGTCGCCGGCCGCATGGCTGCGCAGGTCGGCGCCACCTACCTCCAGAAGCCGTTCGGCGGCCGCGGCGTGCTCATGGGCGGCGTCCCCGGCGTGCTGCCGGCCAACGTCGTGGTCCTGGGCGCGGGTGTCGTCGGCATCAACGCGGCCTACATCGCCTGCGGCATGGGCGCACATGTGTCAGTCTTGGACGTCAATCTCGACCGGCTCCGGTACATCGACGAGCTGTGGGGCAACCGCATGCGGACCGTGTACTCGAGCAAGCACAACATCGAGGAAGCCGTGTACTCGGCGGACCTCGTCATCGGTGCCGTCCTGCTGCCGGGCGCCAAGACCCCGTGGCTCATCACCAAGGACATGCTGCCGAACATGAAGCGCGGCGCTGTCGTCGTCGATGTCTCCGTCGACCAGGGTGGCTGCATCGAGACCACCCACGCCACTACGCACGCCGACCCGACCTTCTTCGTCGACGGGGTCCTGCACTACGGCGTGGCCAACATGCCTGGCGCCGTGCCGAACACGTCGACGAACGCGTTGGTCAACGCCACTCTTCGCTACGGCATCGCGATCGCTGACAAGGGCTGGAAGAAGGCCGTGGCCGAAGACGCCGCGCTCGCACGGGGCGTCAACGTCCTGGACGGCAAGGTCACCTACAAGTCGGTCGCGGACGCGCACGGCATGGAGTACTCCCCGCTGGAGTCCCTGCTCGCGTAAGGCGCCCGGCGGATCCACTGAGTGATCACATGGATGGCCGCCCGCTCAGCGGGCGGCCATCCATGTGTCGGGGCGCTGGCGTATCATCTCTGGCTGAAGGGGGTCTGACAGACATGGAGATCGCCGACGCACGTCCACAGGACGCCCCAGCGATCCTCGAGGTTCAGCAACTGGCCTTCGCGCCCGCGGCCCTGCGCTACGGCGACGACCGTCTGCCTCCGCTCGTCGAGACCGCGGATGAGATCGCCTCGGACATCCGCACCCAAGTCGTCCTGATCGCGGTCCAGGACGCGAGGTTGGTCGGCTCGGTCCGCGGCACCGAGCGCGATGGATGCGTGTACGTCGGGCGGCTAGTCGTGCACCCCTCGTTCCAGCGGCAGGGGATCGCCAGGGCCCTCATGCTCGAGATCGAGGCGCGGTTCGGTGGACACAGGTGTTTCGAGCTGTTCACAGGCCACCTCAACGAGCCGGGGATGGGACTGTACCGGCAACTCGGATACGTGGAGACGGACCGGCGCCCGGTCTCGAGCGCGCTCGAGCTTGTGTACATGAGAAAGACACGGGTGGCCGAATGAGCGCACGCGACCTCGCAGGTCTGTCCGACGAGTTCCTGGGCTATCTCGCGGTCGAGAGGGGCGCTTCGCCGCACACGATAGATGCATACCGGCGGGACCTGGTGGCGTACACTGCGTTCCTCGCCTGCCGTGATGTGACGGGACCCGACCAGGTGCGCCGCGAAGACGTGACCGCCTACATCGGCACTCTGCGCGACCGTGACCTCGCGCCGTCTTCGGTGGAGCGAAAGGTGGCGTCAGCGAAGAGCTTCCACAAGTTCCTCGTGCGCGAGGGGGTCACCGAGAACCACCCGACAGCGAGCCTGCCCCTGCCCAAGGTTCCGAAGCGCCTGCCCACCGTCGTGAGCATCGACGATATCGACCGGATGCTGTCGCAGCCGTTCCCTCAGAGCCCGGCTGGTCTGCGCGACCGCGCCATACTGGAGGTCCTCTACGGCTGCGGCATGCGCGTGAGCGAGCTCACGGGATTGGATCTGACGGATATCGACCTTGCCGGCGGGTTCCTGCGCGTCTTCGGCAAGGGCAGCAAAGAGCGCGTCATCCCGATCGCGGGCGCCGCGCTCCGCGCTAGCGCGGACTACCTCTCACACGGGCGCCCCTTCCTTCGGTCGAAGTCGTCGCGCTCCAGACAGGATCCGGCTGCGGCGTTCATCAACCAGCGTGGCGGCAGGATGACGCGACAGACCGTGTTCACCACCGTGCGCAAGTACGCGGGTCGAGTCGGGCTCGAGATGCATCCGCATACGCTGAGGCACTCCTTCGCGACACATATGCTCGAGGGTGGCGCGGACCTCCGCTCGCTCCAGGACATGCTCGGGCATTCGGATATCTCCACTACCCAGTTGTACACCCACGTCGACCGGTCACATCTTCGCGAGGAGTACCTCTCGACCCACCCGCGCGCAAAGATGCGCTGAGCACGGGGACGCGGGACCGGTGCGGGGGGTACACTCTCAAGCGGGGGTCCCTCGGGTGGCAACGCCGTGGGGCCGCGCCAGGACGCTGGGGTGGCGTTCACACCAGTGCTCTCCCCATGATCCTGCCGCGCTTGGAGAGAGATCCGTTCGAAGGGGCGGGTCGGGTGCGGAGAAGGTGGTAGGCGTGATGTACGTGCATGGAGTTAGGGATAGACTGGATACAGCAATGCTGACATCGAATGGAGGGTGGTAGGTGTGAAGAAGAACGTCCGCACGTTCCTCGTGGCTCTGATGGTCTTCGCCATGGTGGCCGTCGTAGTAGCAGGGTGTGCTCCCGCGCCCACGACAACGTCGACCCCGACGACCGCAAAGCCCAAGCTCAAGACCGCCATGGTCACCGACGTCGGTGGCTTGGGCGACAAGTCGTTCAACGACCTGTCGTACGAGGGTCTCAAGCGTGCTCAGAAGGACTTCGGCGTCGAGATCAAGGTCCTGGAGTCCAAGGAGCAGGCTGACTACGAGCGCAACCTGACGAACCTTGCGAACGCTGGCTACAGCCCCATCTTCGCGGTCGGCTTCCTGATGACCGACGCGGTCAGCAAGGTCTCCACCACCTTCCCGAAGACCCAGTTCGGCGGGATCGATGAGTTCTTCGACAAGGCGCCGGCCAACGCTGCCGGTCTCGTGTTCAAGGAGCAGGAGGCGTCCTACCTCGCGGGCGTGCTCGCCGGCCTGGCCGTCAAGGACACCACGATCGATCCGAAGATCAAGAACAACAACACGATCGGCTTCGTCGGCGGGCTCGACGTCCCGGTCATCGAGCGGTTCCGCGCCGGCTTCGTCCAGGGCGTGAAGTCCGTCAACCCGGACGCCAAGGTCGTAGCCGTGTATGCCGGCAGCTTCAACGATCAGGCCAAGGGCAAGGAACTGGGTCTGTCGCTCATCAATCAGGGCGCCAGCATCATCTTCCCGGTCGCCGGCGCCACGGGCCTCGGCACGATCCAGGCGGCCAAGGAAAAGGGCGCGCTGATCATCGGTGTCGACCAGGACCAGTTCCTCTCGGTCCCGGATGCCAAGGACATCATGCTCACGTCGGTGGTCAAGCGCGTGGATGAGGCTGTCTACCAGACGATCAAGAACGAGCTCGACGGCAAGTTCGCCGGTGGTACGAACACCTCGTTCGGTCTGAAGGAGGGCGGCGTGGCTCTCGCGCCGTACCACAACTTCGACAGCAAGATCCCGCAGAGCATCAAGGACAAGGTCGACGCTGCGAAGAAGGCCATCATCGACGGCAAGGTGACCGTCAAGGATTCCCTCAAGTAGCTCCGCACGTCACAAGCGGGACCGGCCCTGGAGGTCGGACCCGGCGAAGCACGACGGGCGGCCGGCACGAGTTCGTGTCGGCCGCCCGCGTGAGTGCTCGTTGGCCGAAGCTTCAGGTGTCGTGAAGGAGCCCGTCGATGCCCCTGCTAGAAGTGCGTGAGATCACCAAGGTGTTCCCCGGCGTCCTTGCCAACGACAAGGTCTCGATGACGCTCGATGCCGGCGAGATCGTGGCGCTTCTGGGCGAGAACGGAGCCGGGAAGTCCACCCTCATGAACGTGGTGTACGGGCTGCTGTCGCCCGACGGCGGCGAGGTGCTCATCGAGGGTAAGCCCGCTAACATCCACAACCCGCGTCAGGCCATCGACCTCGGGATCGGAATGGTCCACCAGCACTTCATGCTTGTCGAGCCGCTCACAGTGACGGAGAACATCGTGCTCGGCCGCGAGCCTGTCAAGTACGGACAGGTCATCGACCTGGCCTTCGCACGACGCGCGGTACTCGAGCTTTCGGGGCGTTACGGCCTCAAGGTCGACCCGGATGCTCGGGTCATGGATCTGTCCGTGGGAATGCAGCAGCGGGTGGAGATCCTCAAGGCGCTGTACCAGGGCGCGCGCATCCTCATCCTCGACGAGCCCACGGCAGTCCTCACGCCCGCGGAGGTGCGCGAGCTCTTCGGCGTCGTGCGCTCCCTCGTGGATGAGGGCCTCGCGGTCGCACTCATCACCCACAAGCTCGAGGAAGTGCTGGCGATCGCCGACCGCGTGCTGGTCATGCGAGACGGGCGCCTCGTCGGCGAGACCCGACCCGCCGACACGGACCAGGCGGGGCTGGCCCGGATGATGGTCGGCCGTGACGTCGTGCTCCGGGTTGCACGCACGCCCGGGTCTCCGGGTGAGGTGGTGTTGTCGGTGGACGACCTCGAGGTCGATGACGACCGGCGGCTGCCCGCGGTCAAGGGTGTCAGTCTCAACGTCCGTGCCGGAGAGGTGGTTGCGCTCGCCGGGGTGGACGGCAACGGTCAGCGCGAGATCGTGGAAGCGATCACGGGCCTGAGGCGCCCGAAGGCCGGCAGCATCACGCTCCGCGGCAAGGACATCACCCGCGCGACACCGCGCCAAACCATCGCGGCCGGCGTGTCACACGTGCCGGAGGATCGGCATCGCCGCGGGCTCGTGCTGGAGTTCGACATCGCCGAGAACATGGTGCTCGGAGACCACCGGAAGGCGCCGTATGCTCATGGCGGGATCGTGAGCACAAAGGCGGTCGCTGACACCGCGCGCAAGAGGGTCGCGGACTTCGATGTCCGCACCCCGTCGATCCACGTGCTCGCCGGCGCGCTGTCGGGCGGCAACCAGCAGAAGGTCGTCGTGGCTCGCGAGCTGGGACGCGACCCCGACCTGCTGATCGCCGCGCAGCCGACCCGCGGTCTCGACGTCGGTGCGATCGAATTCGTGCATGAGCAGATCCTTGCCGAGCGCGACCGGGGCAAGGCCGTGCTGCTCGTGAGTCTCGAGCTCGAGGAAGTGCTCTCCATCGCCGACCGCATCCTGGTCATCTACGAAGGGCTGATCGTGCATGAAGTCCTCGCTGAAGAGGCGACCGACGAGATGCTCGGCTACTACATGACAGGTGGTGGCGGGAGCAAGTTGTCCGCCCCGGTCGAGAAGGGGGGCTCCTGACATGGCTGGCCGACCTGAGATCGTAGAGCAGCGCGATTGGACCGGCATCGCCATCAAGGCGTTCTCGCCGGTCGTCTCGGTCATCCTCGCCGTCTTGATCTCCTCCCTGATCATCTGGGCGTTCGGCAAAGACCCGGTCGCCGCCTTCTCGGCTTTGATCCGCGGTTCCTTCGGCTCGATGAACTACATCGGCGAGACCTTCCTGAGCGCGGTGCCGCTCATGTTCACCGGCTTGGCCGTGGCGTACGGCTTCCGCAGCGGTCTGTTCAACATAGGCGCCGAGGGGCAGCTGTTCATGGGCGGACTCGCCGGCGCCTACCTGGGAGTCGTCCTGGGCGGAATGTCAGTGTTCATCGCGTTGCCGGCGATCATCATCGCGGGTGCCCTCGCGGGCGCGGCCTGGGCCTTCATCCCGGCTGTCCTGAAGGCCCGGGTCGGTGCCCACGAGGTCATCACCACGATGATGTTCGGCTACATTGCGAGGTACATCGTGTCGTGGCTGGTCACCGGCCCGCTCAAGGCCCCCGGTCCCATACCGCAGACCGACCTGATCGGCGCCGGCGCCGTCCTCCCCAGGATCGTGCAGGTCTTCCCGGCGCTTCAGTTGGGCCGAGCGCACATGGGTCTGCTCATCGCGGTCGGGTGTGCCGCACTCATGTGGTTCATCCTCAAGTACACGACGACCGGCTACGAATCGCGCGCGGTCGGGTTCAACCCGCTCGCGGCCGAGAACGGCGGCATCTCGATAGCGTCCACCACTGTCAAAGCCCTGTGCATATCCGGCGCTCTTGCCGGTCTTGCGGGCGTGGTCGAGGTGCTCGGCGTGCAGGGTCGCATCTTCGACACCTTCTCGTCGGGCTTCGGGTTCACCGGGATCGCGGTCGCCCTTCTTGCGAAGAACAACCCGATCGCGGTGATCCCCGCCGCCATCCTGTTCGGCGCGCTCTCCGCCGGATCGTCGCTGATGCAGCTTGAGGCGAACGTGCCGATCAAGGTCGTCTCGATCATCCAGGGGCTCATCATCTTCTTCGTGGCTACGGAACCCTTCGTCTCGAAATGGATAGCCCGTCGTCGCAAGGAGGTGACCGCACGTGCTCAGTGATGTCCTGAACCCGGACCTGTTCGCCTCAGCGATCCGTGTCGCGACCCCGCTCGCGCTGGCCGCCATCGGTGGGACGATATGCGAGCGCTCGGGCGTTGTGAACATCGCACTTGAGGGCATGATGCTGGTCGGCGCGTTCTTCGGCACCGCAGCGACACTGGCTCTTCAGGGAACCTCCATCGGGCCACTGGCCGCGGTATGGATCGGACTGGCCACGGCGGTGGCCACAGGTGCCCTGTTCTCGCTCATCCACGCATTCGCTTCCATCGACCTGCGCATGGAGCAGGTGGTGTCCGGCACGGCACTCAACATCCTGGCGCTCGGCCTCACGGGATTCCTGATGGAGTCGTTCTACGGGCACCCGGGATCCACCGACGCGGTCCGCGAGACGCTCCCCCAGGTCTTCAACTTCCCGGTCGCCGCAGCCGGCTCAGGCCTCCTCGGTACCGTGTGGACCTGGATCAACACGCTCCTGTTCAGCCATTCGCCTATCGCCTACATGGCCATCGCGATCGCAGTCATCGGGCAGTGGGCGCTGTACCGGACCAGGTGGGGAGTGAGGCTCCGCGCGCTGGGCGAGCACCCGCGCGCCGCGGACACGGTTGGCATAAACGTCCGGCGTGGCCGTTATGCCGCAGTCGTGATCTCGGGGGCACTGGCCGGTCTGGCCGGGGCCAACCTCGCGCTTGAACAGGTCGGGACGTTCACCGAGAACATGACGAACGGGCGCGGCTTCATAGCGCTGGCGGCCAATATCTTCGGACGATGGACGCCGGTGGGCTCGTATCTGGCGTCGCTGTTGTTCGGATTCACGGACGCGCTCCAGATCAAGCTGCAGTTGGTCTCCAGTGCGATCAAGGTGCCGCCGCAGTTCTTCCTGATGCTGCCCTACGTGCTGACCGTCGTGGTGCTGGCTGGCGTCATGGGACGCGCCGTGGCTCCCGCGGCGGTGGGGAAGCCGTACGAGAAGGAGTGAGCGTCAGGGCCTGCTGTCGAGCCCGCTGGAGTCTCGTCCGCCGGCGCCGGGACGATCGCCGCCACCGGCGCCGGTCCGTGTCCGGGAATCGCGATCCCCTTCGTTTCCATCGGCGCGAACCGCCCACCGTGCCACCAGCATGCGAGCGATGAGCAGCGCGGCGAGCACTCCGCCGATGATGGCGTCTGCTGGAAGCTGCGGACGCATGTCACCGCCAAGAGAGACGAGCGCCCGGAAGACGTAGGCGGCGGCGGTCGCGAGGACCGCCGCCCACCACGCGATACGCACACGGGGCCTCAGCGAGAACGGCAAGTGCTCAGCTCTCCGGGATGTGCGACGCGGTCCGGTCGCCGTCATCGAACGTCTCCACAGGTCCGTCTCGGTCCTCGCCCTCGGCACCGGTTCCCGCCGCGGCCCTGCGCTTGCGGGATCGCCGTACAGTCGCGCGGATGATGAAGAACGCCACAAGAGCCAGCAACACCAGGGGGAGGAGTGCCCCCGTGACCACGATGATCCCCTCGACGACGCCGACGAAGGCGCGGATGGCATCCGTCAGCGCCTGGCTCCAGCCCCAGTCGATCCCCGCGGGACGGACGATGGCCCGAGGCTCGGTCAGCTCGATGGTCACCGTGGCCAGCGCGGCCTGTCGCTCGAGGTAGGCGAGCTGCGCGGACATGGACTCGATCTCGCCGCGGACGCGGTTGAGTTCGGTCTCCACCTGAAGCATCTCCGTGACGTTGCGTGCCGCGTTCAGGAAGTCGCGAAGCCGGGTCTCCTCGGCGCGCAGGTTCGACAGACGGGCCGCCATGTCGACGTGCTGCTGCGTGACGTCGTCGGAGGATTCGGACTGGTAGAGCACGCGGCCCACTTTCGACGCCTCGTCCACGAATCTCTCGAAGTCCGAAACCGGCACGCGCACCGTGAGGTAGGCGTTGAGCGCGGTCGCGGAAGCGCTCGATGTCCCGCCAGCCTGAGTCTGCACCGGCAGTGGCCGGTAGATCGGCCCGTCGGCGGCCGTCGACACCTGCATGTCCGTGATATCGGCCTTCGTCGACTTCGCGATCGACCTGAGCTTATCGATCGCCCCGGGGACGTCCTCGACCTCGAGTCGCAGCGTCTTGTCGCGCACGATGAGGCGCTGGTCCGCAGGGATGGTGGACGCATTGACGCCGGACGCGGTCGGAGCGGGCGCGATCGCACTCTCGGCGAGCCCCGCCGAGCTGGGAGAGCCCTTCGTCGACGGGCCGGCCGTGGCAGGCGCGCCGGTCAGGTCCTGGCGCCCCGGCTGTGGTGCCGTGGAAGTCGATCTGGACAGGCCGCAACCTGCCAGCGACGTGGTGACGAGCATCGCGGCCAGCACCGCGGCAGCGATTCGGACAAGCCCTCGAGCGTTGACGCCTCGCATGTCGGATTCCCCCTATCGATCGTCGCTCCCGCACACCACCTTGGGCGGCTTTGACGGGATGCCTGTGGATGACAGAACGCCCGCGCAGCACTTGCTGCGGCGGGCGTTCGATCTACCTTCGTCAGAGATGACAGCGAATGGAGGCGCCTACTCGGATACGGAGGACTTCTCCTCGGCCTTCTTCAGCTGTTTGGCGGCATAGACGAGGAAGCCGATGCCGATCCCTATCACCACGAAGGTCGCTAGCACGAGGGTATTGACGACCGCGCCGGCCCAGTTGGGTGTCATCTGATGGTTCACCTCCCGCGAGTTATGGACTCGTGACGGATTGTATCGGTGCCGCCGCGCCGGGACAACTCCCCGTGCTGCGGTCACGCCCGTCTCCCTCTAGTTCGCTGTCAAGGTCCGATCTCCTGTCCGCACCCGTTCAGACGGCGTTCTCGCCGCGGTGGTTCGCGGCAGTGTGAGTCGGGCTTAGCCGTTCTCGCGCAGCCGGCGAAGTGGGGGAGCGGCTGCATGCGGTGGTGGCGCGTGGTAACGAGTGTCATGAAAGGTCACAAAAGGGTTGCACTGTGGGATGTAGTGTCATAGAGTTCCGTTGTGAGGGAGTTCTCACCAGCACGATGAGGGTCCGATCAGCAGGCGAGACGAGGGGGGAGGCGCCGGATGTTCCTTGGTGAGTATCAGCACACGCTCGACGCCAAAGGCCGCGTCTCACTTCCGGCGAAGTTCCGCGGAGTCACGGGCGAGAAGGTCGTCGTGACCAAGGGCTTCGAAGGCTGCCTGTACGTGTTCCCGGCCGAGGGCTACACGGACTTCCTCGGCAAGCTGCTCGAGGGCAACGATTTCGGCCGCAAGACCCGCGACGTCCGACGGTTCTTCTTGGCCGGCGCCGCCGAGGTCAATGTCGATTCCGCCGGGCGGATCCCCCTCACGGGACCGCTGCGCGAGCACGCGGGCATCACCAGGGACGTGACCGTTATCGGCAATGGCGATCGCATCGAGGTATGGGACTCCGCCACGTGGGCGGCGTACCAGAGCGAGATCAGCGGCACTGTCGTGGACGCAGCCGAGGAATTGGCCGACCAGGGCATCCTCTAGGGCTTTGACAATGGAATACCGGCATTCACCAGTTTTGCTGGCCGAGGTCCTCCAGCAGTTGAAGTTGCAACCAGGCTCCATCGCAGTCGACTGCACCTTGGGCGGGGCAGGCCACGCGAGGCGGATAGCAGATTCGATCGCCCCCACCGGAACGTTGGTGGGGATCGATCAAGACGACGCAGCACTCATCGCAGCAGCAGACACACTCCGCCTCGGCCAGCAGATCATTCTATTGAAGGGGAACTTCGCCGACCTGGACCGCCTGCTCGTCGAGGCGTCCATACCGTACGCGGACGCGATCCTGTTCGACCTCGGCGTATCGTCTCCGCAACTCGACATGCCCGAGCGGGGCTTCAGCTACCACCACGATGCTCCGCTCGACATGAGGATGGACCCGGAGGGCGGCGGACCCACCGCCGCCGACGTGGTCGACCAGTACTCCCAGGCCCAGCTTACTCGAGTCATTCGAGAGTATGGCGAGGAGCGGTGGGCCTCGCGCATCGCAGCATTCATCGTAGCCGCGCGAGGCCGCCGCCCCATCGCCACCACCTTCGAACTCGTCCAGGTCATCAAGGACGCGATCCCCGCGTCCGCGCGCAGAGGTGGGCCCCATCCGGCCCGCAGGACGTTCCAGGCGCTGCGAATCGAGGTCAACCAGGAGATCGAGGTCCTCGACGGCGCCATACGAGCTGCCGTGCGGTGGCTGGCTCCCGGGGGCAGAGTCGCGGTCATCGCGTACCACTCCCTCGAGGACCGCGTCATCAAGACGGTGTTCAACGAGTTGGCCCGGGGCTGCACGTGCCCGCCCGACCTGCCCGTATGTGTGTGTGGAAGGGTGCCGGTACTCCGGATCGTCACGCGAAAGGCGATCGTGCCCACCGCGGACGAGATCGAGAACAATCCGCGGTCCCGCAGCGCAAAGCTGCGAGTGGCGGAGAAGGTCTGAACCACACCCGGCCGTGTCCGGGCAACATCGCGAAGGAGTACGAGCAAGATGGGAGAAGCGGCGCGCAAACTGTCGCACGTGGCGCATCCCGCCCCGCGCGGTGCTCACCTTCGCGTCGTCAAGTCTCGCACTCGCGACCGCGCGCGGGCGGCCACCCCCTCCGCCCGCGCGCGAACCGCTTCCCAGCCCCTTGCTTCCAAGCGGCCCTCCGCCCGTGCCAAGGCCTCCGGGGCCCGCGCGGTCTTCGCCGCGTTCGTGTGGTTGGCTCTGGGCATCGCCGCCGTCGCGATGGTGCGCGTCGGTGTCATGGCCCGCGTGGCCGAGATGTCACTCTCGGAAGGCTCGCTCAGGCGCAACATCAAGACCGAACGGATCGCGGCAGGCCAGCTCGAGGTCGACAAGAGCGCGCTCATGGCGCCGTCGAGGGTCGAGAGCATCGCCTCGACGACCATGCAGATGACCAAGCCCGTGTCCATCAACTATCTCCTACTGCCCCCAGACGCGAAGAGCCCGGCGACCGGTGCCTCCGCGGCGACTTCGGCGAGCGTTGGAGACTCCGCGCGCACCTCCGGGCTCGGCGCCGTGATCGGTGCCGTCCTCGACATGTCAGCCGGTGAGGCGCAGTCCCTGCTCGTCGGGGACGTGGGCCTGGCCGGCTCGCGGTAGGAGATGCGAGCGGCGGTAGGCAAAGGAGGCGCGAGGGTGTCCCGAACGCGCGCGTCGGGTGACGTTCGCGAGCGGTTCACCGGTCTCGCTGCGGTCTGTCTCGTCCTTCTCGGTATCGTGTCCGTGCGACTCGTGTGGATCCAGGTCGTCCAGGCGCCGGCGTTCGCGGCGATCGCGGAGAAGCAGCGCGTGCGCAACGTCATTCTCTCGCCGCGCCGCGGGGCGATCCTCGACCGCGAGGGCCAGAAGCTCGCCTGGACTGTGGACGCCAAGACGATCGTCGCCGAGCCGCACAAGATCCGTGACCCGCGAGGCGCCGCGACCGCGCTCGCCGGCGTCCTGGGCGGAACGCCCGAGTCGTACTACGCCAAGCTAATCCGCGACGTCGGAGGCCTCGACATCGCTCGCAAGGTCGACATGGGCCGCGCGGAGGCCGTCTCCAAACTCGGGATCGCCGGCATCTCGCTCGTGGACGACTCTATGCGCACGTATCCTTCGGGCGATCTGGCCTGCCAGGTCCTGGGGTTCGTGGGCACCGATGATTCGGGCCTGGCGGGGATCGAGAAGCAGTACGACGCGGTCCTGCGCGGGACGCCGGGCCAGTTGAAAGCCGAGATGGACCGCCGCGGGCGCACGATCCCAGGTGGCACGCTCGTGTCCATCGATCCGGTGGACGGACATAACGTGTACCTGACGATCGACAAGGACATCCAGTACCAGGCGCAGATGGAACTCTCGAGTGCCGTCACGCAGTTCGGTGCGAAGGGCGGGTCGGTGGTGGTGATGGACCCGCGCAACGGCGAGGTCCTCGCGATGGCTTCGACGCCATATTTCGATCCCAACACCTACCGGACCGCTGATCCCAAGGCATGGCGCAACAAGGTCGTATCCGATGCCTATGAGCCCGGCTCCACCATCAAGACGTTCACGGCGGCCGCCGTCATCGACAAGGGCATCTTCACGCCGGACAGCATGTTCAACCTGCCGCCGACTCTCAAGATCGCGGACAGGACCATCCATGAGTCCCACGATCGCGCGACCGTCGACTGGAACCTGACCACGATCGTGACGAAGTCCTCGAACGTAGGCGCGGTCAAGCTCGGCCAGGCCCTCGGCGCCAACGGCCTGTACGAGTACTTCTCCCGGTTCGGTCTGACGGCCAAGACCGGGATCGACTTCCCTGGCGAGGCGAAGGGGTACTTGCCCAATCCGTCACTGTGGTCGAAGTCGTCGATCGGCAACATCCCCTTCGGGCAGGGCATATCGGTCACCGGCGCGCAGCTGTGCAAGGCGCTCTCGGGTGTCGCCAACCACGGGACGCTCGTCACGCCGCACTTCCTTCTCCGGGAAGAGGGAGACACGCGACCGCTGTTCTGGCCCACTGAGAGTGCCTGCACCACGGCCACGGCAGCTCAGATGGTCACCATGCTCAGGGCAGTCGTCGACGACGGAACGGGCGCGGCGGCCAAGGTCTCCGGCTACCAGGTCGCCGGCAAGACGGGCACGGCCCAGAAGCCGCTGCCGAACGGCGCCGGCTACGCCTCGGGCAAGTACATCGGGTCCTTCGCGGGCTTCCTGCCCGCGGACGACCCGCGCATCCTGATCCTCGTGACCATCGACGAGCCGAGCGGCACCATCTTCGGTGGCTCGGTCGCAGCCCCGGCGTTCTCCAGGCTCGCGCAGTTCTGCGTGGCGCACCTCAAGATCCCACCCAGCCCGCAGGTCACGGCCCCCGTCGTCGTGACTCCCGTCCCGGCGAAGCCGAAGGCCGGCTCCAAGACCGGTAACGGTAAGGTCACGAAGGCACCCGGCGCCCCCAAGGCACCCCTTGGCGGCGTGCTAGACTCGACCAGTCCCGTGCGGTGAGGAATCGTGGATCCCCTGAACCTTTCGCAACTTCTTCCGACGACCGAGGCTGTCGGCCCTGAGGGCCTGCGTGCTCAGGTCACCGGCATCGCCTACCGCTCGGATCGCGTGCGGCCCGGCGATGCCTTCTTCTGTGTGCCCGGGTTCGTCCATGACGGTCATGAGTTCGCCGCGGACGCCGCCGCCCGTGGTGCGTCCGTGCTCGTGACGAGCCACATGGTCGACATTCCCGCGATTCCGCAGGTCGTCGTTGCCGACACGCGCCAGGCGCTCGCGCTGGCTTCCGCCGTGTTCTTCGGTGATCCGTCACATCATATGGCGCTCGTCGGCGTCACGGGCACGAACGGCAAGACCACCACCACGTACATCATCGACTCGATCCTGCGCGAAGCGGGGCACACGACCGGGATCGTCGGGACCGTGGAGACACGCATCGCCGGCGCTCGCGAGCCCGCTGGCCGCACCACGCCCGAGTCGCGCGATCTCCAGGCGCTGCTCGCGCACATGGTCGAGGAAGGCGTGGACGCGGCCGTCATGGAGGTCTCATCCCACGCCATCGACCTTCACCGGGTCGACGGTGTGCGGTTCGCCGTCGCAGCGTTCACGAACCTGAGTCAGGACCATTTGGACTATCACCCGTCCATCGAGGAGTACTTCTCGGTGAAGTCTCGACTGTTCCGCCACGTCCCGCCTGACTCGCAGGTCGTCAACATCGACGATGAGCACGGGCGCAGGCTCGTGGTCCAGACAGGTGCCGAGTGGACCGTCGGCGTATCTCCTGAGGCGCGCGTACGGGCGACACGCATCGAGATGGGGCTGAGGTCCACCTCATTGGACCTGGTGACCCCACAAGGCACGCGGCGCCTCGCCCTGCCCCTGACCGGGGCCTTCAACGTGTCCAACGCGCTGGTGGCCGCAGGCTGTGGGTTGGCACTCCGTATCCCGCTAGACACCATCGTCGCCGGACTCGAGGCGGCGCCGCAGGTACCGGGGCGTCTCGAGCGCATCGAGGAAGGACAGCCGTTCGCGGTGTTCGTCGACTACGCGCATACACCCGACGGCCTCGAGAAGGCGATCACGGCGGTTCGCGCAGTGACCGCTGGCCGCGTCATCACGGTGTTCGGTTGCGGCGGAGACCGCGACCCGGCTAAGCGTCCGCTCATGGGCCGTGCGGCGGCGAGCCTCTCGGACATCGCCATCGTCACCAGCGACAACCCGCGCAGCGAGGACCCGGTCGGCATCATCCTTCAGGTCGAGGACGGGATGACCCACTGTGCGGCGTCGAAGCACGTCGAGGTCGACCGCAGGCACGCCATCGAGCTGGCGCTGTCCCTCGCTCGCGAGGGCGACGCGGTCCTCATCGCCGGCAAGGGCCACGAGGACTACCAGATCTTCGCGGACCGCACCATCCACTTCGACGACCGTGAGGTCGCGTCCGAGGAGTTGAGGCGACTGTGCTGAGGGCATCGGTCGACACGCTGGCTCAGGTCACGGGAGGAACAGTCGTGCGCGGCGCGGGGACGGTCACGGTCAACGGCGTCGCGGTCGACTCGCGCGAGGTCACGCCCGGCTGCCTGTACGTGGCCTTCATAGGCGAACACGCCGACGGCCACGACTTCGTCGGCGAGGCGTTGGCTGCCGGCGCGCGTGCCGCCTTGGTCACCCGATGGGACGAAGCGATGGAGACCGCCGTGATCGAAGCGCGGCGCCCCGAGGCGGCGATCATCCGGGTCTCCGACCCGCTCGTGGCGGTCAGCGCACTCGCTTCGTGGCATCGCTCGAGGTCCGACCGTCCGGTCATCGGCATCACCGGCTCCACAGGCAAGACCACGACGAAGGACTTCATAGCGTCAGCTCTGGCGACAAAGCTCAAGGTCGTGGCGACCCGCGGGAACCGCAACAACGAATTGGGCGTGCCACTCACGCTTCTCGAGATGGGCCCCGACACCGATGTCGTCGTCGTCGAGATGGGCATGCGCGGCCCGGGCCAGATAGCGGCGCTGTGCCACATCGCGCGGCCGACAGCCGCGCTCGTCACGAACGTGGGCATGACGCACATCGAGGTCCTGGGAAGCCAGGAGGCCATAGTCGACGCGAAGGCTGAGATCGTGCGATGCGTCGGAGGTGCCGGTCGCGTGTTCCTCAACGGCGACGACGTGCACTCGGCGCGCCTCGCCGAGCAGGCTCAAGCGCCCGTGGTGACGTATGGGACCGAGCCCGGCGACGACGTGCGGGCGGTCGGTCTGACGGTCGGAGAGGACGGGCTTCCCTCATTCACGCTCCAAGCGGCCGGCGAGACCGCGGAGGTCACACTGCCGATCCCGGGTCGTCACAACGCGTACAACGCCGCCGCGGCTGCCGCTGTCGCACTCTACCTCGGGTTGAGCCTCAAGGACATCGCCGAGGGACTCGCCGTGGCACGCACGACCGGCATGCGCATGCAGGTCTTCTCCAGCGCCAGCGGAGTGACCGTCATAAACGACGCCTATAACGCTTCCCCGACCTCGATGCGAGCGGCACTCGCGACATTGCGAGACATGCCGACCGAAGGGCGCAGGATCGCTGTGCTGGGCGACATGGCCGAGCTGGGCTCGCTGTCCGAGCTGGCGCACTTCGGGCTGGGCGAGATCGTGCCCGAGCACGCCGATATCCTCGTCACGGTCGGGGTGTGCGCTCTGCGGATCGCAGAGGGCGCGCGTGCTGAGGGGATGCCCGCCGAGAGCGTGCGGCCCTGCGCGACGGTCGAGGAGGCGGGGGAAGTCCTCGACGATCTGCTTGCGCCGGGTGACCTGGTGCTCGTGAAGGCCTCGCGCGTGATGCAGCTGGAGCGCGTCGTGGAAGGGATCATAGAGCCGCATGCCTAACCTTCTGCCGCTCGACATCAGCAGGTATCCGACCTACCAGGTGTTCCTGGCCGTCATCGTCGCGATGGTCGCAGCGGGGGCGCTGTTCCCGTTCTGGATACGCTTGGTGCGCTTCCGCAACATCGGACAGCAGGTGCGCGCCGACGGCCCGCAGGGTCACTTGGTCAAGCAGGGTACGCCCACGATGGGCGGCGTCCTGATCCTGCTCGTCATCACTGCGGTCTTCTTTGCGATGGGCCGCTTCGACAGGGCCGCGATCCTGGCCGTGGGAGTCATGCTGTCGTGCGGCATCTTGGGCTTCGTGGATGACTACTCGAAGGTTCTCAAGGCGCGATCGCTGGGTCTGCGTCCTCGTGCCAAGATCCTGTGGCAGTTCCTTATCGCGGGTGCGTTCGGGATGTTGGCGGTGAACTGGGCGGGCGTCGGGTCCAAGGTCGTCATCCCGTTGACCTCGCGGTACCTCGACCTCGGGATCCTGACGACCACGCTGCATCTCGGTGGATCGGCGATCGTCATCCCGTGGCTGTACCTCGGCCTCATCTTCACCATGATCATCAGCACATCGAACACCGTGAACCTCACGGACGGGCTCGACGGCCTGGCGGCCGGCACAGTCATGATCGTGGTGCTGGCCTACGCGGCTATCGCGTTCCGGCAGAACCACCTGCAACTCGCGTTGTACGCCGGCGCCGTGGCGGGGGCGTGCCTGGGCTTCCTTTGGTACAACAGTTTCCCGGCGGACATCTTCATGGGCGACACGGGCTCACTGGGTCTGGGTGCGGCCATCGCCGCGCTCGCCATCCTCACCAAGTCCGAGCTGCTCCTGCCGATCATAGGCGGCATCTACGTGGCCGAAGGGCTCTCGGTGATCCTGCAGGTGGCGTCCTTCAAGCTGACCGGCAAGCGGATCTTCCGCATGGCGCCACTCCACCACCACTTCGAGATGAAGGGGTGGTCCGAGACCAAGGTGATGGTCCGTTTCTGGATCGTGACCGGTATTCTGGCCGGAGCCGGTTTTGCTGCGTTCTTCATCAACTCGTTCCGGCGGTAACCGGCTATGGGCGAGGGTCTCCAGCGGATACTGGTGCTCGGCCTCGGGATGTCCGGCATGGCCGCGGCCCGATACGAACTCAGCCGCGCATCTTCCGGCGAAGGCGTGCTCGTGACGGTCGTCGACGAGCGCGGCGGGTCGGAAGATGCCTCGCTTGCGAGCCGGGCTCGGGACCTTCGCGACGAGGGGGCCGACGTGTTCCTGGGCGTCACGGGTGTCCCGGACGGTCCCTGGGACCTGGTCGTGGCGAGTCCCGGTATCCCTCCGCACGCGGCGGTGATGCTCTCCGCGAAGGCGACAGGGGCTTCGGTGATCTCCGAGGTGGAGCTTGGTTGGCTGATCGCGTGCGCTCCGATCGCCGCCGTGACCGGCACCAACGGGAAGACGACGGTCACGGCACTCCTCGCGCACCTGCTGCGTGGCGGGGGGATCGACGCCCGTGTCTGCGGCAACATCGGGGAGACGTCTGTCGTCGAAGCGGCGGCCTCGGCTCCCGAGCGTGCCGTGCTGGTGGCGGAGGTGTCGTCCTTCCAGTTGGCGCTGACCGACCGTTTCCGCCCCAAGGTCGCGGTGCTGCTCAACATCACGCCCGACCACCTGGATTGGCACGGCAGTCGTGAAGCGTACGGCGCCGACAAGGCGAAGGTCTTCGCGAACATGGGACCGGGCGACACGGTGATCATCGATATCGACGATCCTGGCTCCGCCGCCAAGGTGGGCGCGGCCGAGGCCACGGGCGCGACGGTCGCCCGCGTGAGCCGCGTCGCGCTGCGTCCAGGAGGTGCGTCCGTCGTCGACGGCGTCCTGACGGTCGAGAGACCGGACGGTCCGGTGGCGCTCGTGGCGCCTGGGGAGCTGCGGATCCGCGGCGACCACAACGTGAGCAACGCGCTCGCCGCCGCGACCGCCGCGCTGGCGTTGGGCGCTGGCAGCGACGCAGTCCGGCGCGGCCTCACCTCGTTCGAGCCCGTGGAGCACCGGCTGGAGCCGGCCGGGGAGGTGGGGGGAGTGCGATTCGTCAACGACTCGAAGGCGACGAACCCCGACGCGGTGCTCAAGGCGCTCACGGCCTTCTGTGACGAGCCGCTGATCGTTCTGCTCGGCGGGCGCAACAAGCACAACGATCTCGGCCCCCTGGCCCGTGCTGTGGCAGCGCGTGCCAAGGCCGCCGTTCTGTTCGGCGAGTGCCTGCCCGAGTTGCACGAGGCGTTCTCGGGACTGTCCATGACCACAGTGGAGGTCCCGACGATGTCGCAGGCTGTGATGGCGGCCACTCGGATCGCTGTTCCCGGTGATGTGGTCCTGCTGTCGCCCGCCAACGCGTCATTCGATGAATTCCGCTCGTACGGTCACCGCGGATGCGAGTTCAAGCGCATGGTGCACGAGATGCCTCGCGGGAGTGGGACGTGAGCGGGGAGAAGCATGCGGGCGGCACGACCGCCCGCTACGTGCTCCTGGGGTCCGTGGTGTTCCTCGTGCTCCTGGGGCTTGTCATGGTCTTCTCAGCGTCGTCGGGCCCGGACTTCCTCCGCTACCACGACAGCGCCTACCACATCAAGAGACAGGCGCTCGCCCTGCTGGCCGGACTCGCGGTCCTAGGGCTCGCGTCGCGCGTGGACTATCACTTCTGGAAGCGCCTGTACTGGATGGGGCTGATCTTCGCGGACACCGCCCTGGTCGCCGTGATGTTCGCCGGCGTGACCCGCAACGGTGCCAGGAGCTGGTTCGACATCGGTGGGATATCGTTCCAGCCCTCGGAGTTGGCGAAGCTCATCCTTGTGTTCGCGGTCGCGGCCCTCGTCGCGGATCGGACCGGGGGACGCGACCGCAGGATGCCTGACCTTGGGCGTTTTCTGGCTGCCGTCGGGCCCGTGTTGCTCCTGGTCTTGTTGCAGCGCGACATGGGTACCGCGATGACGACGACCCTGGGTGTCGGGGCCGTGCTCATCCTCGGCGGGGTCGAGTGGCGATACATCGCGATGATGGCCGCAGCGGCGGCCGTAGGAGCACTGGCGCTGACTGTCATGGAGCCCTACCGCGTCGCGAGGCTGCTGTCGTTCGTCAACCCGTGGGCGGATCCGCAGGGCACCGGCTACCACACCATCCAGTCGCTTCTCGCGTTCGGATCCGGTGGCTGGAAGGGCGCCGGGCTGGGCATGTCCGCTCAGAAGTACTTCTACCTGCCCGAGGCCCAGACCGACTTCATCTTCTCGATCATCGGCGAAGAGCTCGGATTGTGGGGTACGCTCAGCGTCGTCATCGCTTTCGGGGCTTTCACAGTCGCAGGCTTCCGAATCGCGCTTGGCTCTCGTGATCTTCTGGGGAAGCTCGTCGCCGGGGGGCTGACGACGCTGATCGTTGCGCAGGCGGTCATCAACATGGCCGCCGCCACGCAGTTGATGCCTATCACCGGGCTCCCGCTGCCGCTTGTGAGTTACGGAGGCACGTCGTTGTTGTTCACCCTTGCCGGGGTGGGCCTTATACTCTCGGTGTCCAGTCACGGTCTAGTCCTCGCGCGTGGCATCCCCGCGCGCGTGTCCTCAGCAGATGGGAGCGAGCGTGCGCGTACTGGTGAGCGGCGGAGGGACGGCCGGCCACATCTATCCCGCGTTGACGGTGGCGTCTCTACTCGCGGGCGACGAGCATAACGCGGTCGCATTCGTGGGCACCCCCGCGGGGCTTGAGTCGCGATTGGTCCCGCAAGCGGGCTTCGAGTTCCACGGGCTCCCAGCCAAAGGATACGACCGCGCCAAGCCGTCGACGCTGGTCACGTCGTCATTCACGATCTTGGCGTCCTTCTTGAGAGCGCTGGGCCTGCTGTGGCGCTACAAGGCAGATGTCGTGGTCGGCTTCGGCGGCTACGTCTCGCTGCCCCTGGGAGCAGCGGCGGCGTTCGCCGGTGTGCCGCTGGTGCTGCACGAGCAGAATTCGGTGCCCGGTCTCGCGAACCGCGTGCTGTCGCGGTGGGCCCAGGCCGTATGTGTCACGTACCCCGAGTCCATCGGGTATCTCGCGTATCCGACAAGGGCCGTGGTGACAGGCAACCCCGTTCGCTGTGACGTCCCACTTGCGAGCCGTGACGCCGGCCGCCGTGCTTTCAAGCTACGCGGGAAGGACCTCGTCCTCCTGGTCTTCGGCGGGAGTAGGGGCGCGCGTCATCTCAACGGTGGGATGATAGACCTCTACCAAAGGTTGAAGGCTGTCCCCGACCTGAGGGTCCTTCATATCGCCGGACCTTCCGAGGCCGAGCAGGTTCGCGCGTCGCTCAAGGAGGCGGCGGGCGGCAAGGAGCCGAAATGGTATCGCGTTCTCGACTACGTTGAGAACATGGGCGATGCTCTCGCGGCCGCCGACCTTGTGGTGTGCCGCGCCGGAGCCACGACCATCGCTGAGCTCACGGTCCTGGGCCGGCCAGCATTGCTCGTCCCGTACCCGTTCGCGACCGGCGATCATCAAACCCTCAACGCGAGGTCCATGGTGGATGCGGGAGCCGCCTGGCGCGTCACCGATGCTGACTTGGGCAAGCCGATGTTCGGCGATGAGCTGTTCCGGCTGCTGGGCGATCCCGCTCGTCTTCGTGCGATGGCGTGCGCGTCCTCGATGTTGGGGCGTCCGACGGCGGCCGAGGAGCTGGTGGAGGTGGCGATGGAGACAGCATGCCGCTCCGGCCGCAACACCGACGTCTGCGCCCAGGTCGCCGCCGCGCAGGCCAAGGCTCAGGCTAAGGCTGAGAAGGCCCCCAAGAAGGCTCCACTCCCCATGGAGACGGTGTCTCGGGGCGCCGATGCGTCCGGCGGTGATGCGCCGGGTGACGGCGCGGTGATGGTCGGGCCGACGACCGAACAGGAGAGCGCGTCGTGAGCCGCGTCCACGCGCACTTCGTAGGTGTCGGCGGCGCCGGCATGAGCGGCATCGCAAAGGTCCTGCACGACAGGGGCCTCGGGGTGACCGGCTCGGACATGAAGATGTCGCGCTACGCATCCGCGTTGGTCGAGGAAGGCGTGAGGGTCTCGATCGGACACGACGCCGCCAACCTCGGAGACCCGGAGATAGTCGTGGTCTCCTCCGCGATCCCCGACGACAATCCAGAGGTCGTGGAAGCTCGGCGTCGCGGCATACCGGTGTGGCAGCGCGCCCGGATGCTTGCCGCCCTGGCCGGTGACCGGAGGACCATCGCTGTCGCCGGGACCCACGGCAAGACGACGACCAGCTCCCTCGCGGCCACGACGTTCATCGCGATGGGTCTTGATCCCACGTTCCTTGTGGGCGGGGAGGTCCGGGACGCCGGCTCCAACGCGCGTTGCGGCTCCGGTGACCTGTACGTGGTGGAGGCCGACGAGTCCGACGGGTCGTTCGTCCACCTCGACCCGTTCGTGGCGATCGTGACGAACGTCGAGGCTGATCACCTGGACCACTATTCGGGCATCGAGGAGGTCGTCGAGACCTTCCGCGAGTTCGTGGGACGCGTTCACCACGATGGCGCGCTGGTCGCGTGCGCTGACGACGACCGGGCGATGGCCCTCGCGGCCAGCTGCCCGGCTCGCCTGGTGAGCTATGGCCTGTCCCGCGACGCGCAGGTCCGCTGCTTCGAGCTTGAGCCACAGGGCATCGGTCACGAGTTCCAAGTCTCGTTCCCCGACGGGCGTGTCGTTCCCTGCTTCGTCGCCTCCCCCGGTGTGCACAACGTCGTCAACGCTACGGCGGTGCTGGCATGCGCTTGGGCGCTCGGCTACGACCCGGAGGCCGCAGTCGCCGGCATCGCGGGTTTCGGCGGTGTGAAGCGCCGCTTCGAGACTGTGGCGAACGTGGAAGGCGTGTGGGTCGTCGACGACTACGCGCACCATCCGACGGAGGTCAAGGCCACGCTGGCAGCCGCCCGGAGCGCGACAAGAGGGCGCGTATGGGTGCTTTTCCAGCCGCATCGCTACTCGCGCACCGCTGCTCTCGCCCGGGACTTCGGTGGCGCCTTCGACGACGCCGACCGCGTGGTGCTGATGGACGTCTACAGTGCAGGCGAGACCCCGGTTCCCGGCGTTTCCGGTCACACGCTCGTCGACGCGGTCCTCACGCATGACGCGCATACGTCGCTCGCGTACTTCCCACATCGTGCCGACATCGGCGGATACCTGGCGACGCGCCTTCGCTCCGGCGACATGGTCATGACGATGGGCGCGGGCGACGTGACGTCGATGGGACCCGAGATCGTCCGTGCACTGACCGAGCGCTCGCAGAGCGGGGGCTCCCCGGAATGTCTCTAGAGCGGGCGCGGGCGCGCCTCGCCGGTTCCCTTTCCGGAGAAGTGCATTCCGGTGAGCCGATGTCCCGCCATACGACGTACCGCGTCGGCGGGCCCGCGGCACTCTGGGTCGTGGCTGACACCATCGCGGACCTGTCGCTGGCGACCGACGTCCTGCTCGAGGAGGACGTTTCGTACACGGTGGTCGGCAAGGGATCGAATCTCCTGGTCGCCGATGCAGGCTACGACGGCGCGGTGCTCGTGCTGGGCCGTGACTTCAAACACCATGAGATCGCAGACGGGACCCTGCGCGCCGGGGCGGGTACGATCCTCGCATTCCTCGTCCAGCAGACCTTCCACGAGGGCGTCGCCGGCATGACCTGGGGCGTTGGGATCCCGGGTACGCTGGGGGGCGCGCTGGCCATGAACGCCGGGACACGCGAGGGCTGGATCGGACAGATCGTGGAGTCCGTGACGTTGTTCGTTCCGGGAAGCGGGTTGTCGCTCGTCAAAGGGGCCGCGATCGAGTGGGGATATCGCACCAGCGGCCTCGTCCGTCGCGGTATCATCGTCGAGGGAGTCCTTCGGGTGACCGAGGGCGACCCCCTGAGGATCCGCGCCGAGATGGAGCGGAACCTCAGGGCGCGCAAAGCGAGCCAACCGCTCGGTCTACCGAGTGCCGGCAGCGTGTTCGTCAATCCCGAGGGTGACTCGGCGGGCCGTCTCATCGAGGCTGCTGGATGCAAGGGCATGCGACTCGGCGGCGCAGCTGTCTCGACGGTGCACGCGAACTTCATCGTCAACGACGGCGGTGCCACGGCCGCCGACATCGCGGGACTCATTCGCAAGCTACAGATGACAGTCAGGGACACGCATGGCGTCGAGCTCAGGCCGGAGATCCGCTTCCTCGGAACCTTCTGATCGAGGTAAGCCGGTCCACATATCCAGCGGCGAACGCGACCGACACCGCGTCTCGAGCGAGCCGGCCGCGGTCTCTCGCAGAGTGGCCGGCCGGGTTCCATCCGAGCGCGGGCACAAAGCCAAGCCGGCGTCCAAGCCACGAGCCGGCGATGGTATCGCCATGGCGAAGCGCTCAGAGCGGGAGCGCCGGCTGGCCGATCAGCGCCGGCACGGACAGATCAGGATCGCGGTCATCGTGCTTTCGGTCCTGGCGGTCGTGGGTTCCATGATCGGCATCTATCGCTCTCCGCTATTCTCGATCAAGCGGGTCGAGGTCGTGGGGGCCGAGAGCATGTCACGCGAAGAGGTCGTGCGGCTCGCCGCCGTACCGGCGGACGCGACGCTCATACGCTTCCCGGGGGAGGCGGTCACGGTCCGGGTCGCACGTGACCCGCGCGTCGAGTCCGTCGCGGTAACACGTGTCTTCCCCGACGCTTTGCGGATCCGTTTGGTGGAGCGCCGGGCCGTCGCAATCGTCGACGCAGGGGCGAAGAAGTGGTTGATCGACGCGAACGGATTCGTTATCGCCGAGAGGTCGGCTGCGGCCACCGGATCCGCTCCTCCGACGGCCGGCGTGACTCCGCTGATCCGCGAGGTGAAGGGGCTCGACCTGAAGGCCGGACGAAGGACGACATCCGAGCCCTTGCTCAACGCGGTCAAAGTCCTCGTCTCCATCTCCGCGGATCTGCGAGCACAGGTCCTGGCCGTGTCCGCGTCCGAGATCGATGCCACGACCCTCTACACCGCGGACAAGGTCGAGATCGTCTTCGGTGACGCCGCGGGCGCCGTGAAGAAGGATGCCATAGTGCGCAAGATACTGGCTGACCAGCGTGGTAGAGTCGTGTCGATCGACGTGAGGACGACCGACCGCCCGACGTGGCGGGGCCTGGGGAAGTAGGCGTCTTCGCGTCCTGGTCCGAACGGGACATGACGGCTAGAGGGGGAGTGATGGTTCGCAGACATGGCTGGGCAGGGTCCTCAGGGGATATCACACGCAAGGCTCTTTGCAGGATGGTGGCCATCGTCGCAGTCGCCGGGGTCGCCTGGGTCGCCTCGGCATCACCGGCGTCGGCGTTGTCCGTGACCGTCCCCACCGATACCGCCCGATCGTTGACAGCGACGGTCACTCTCTCAGCGACGGATCCGGGCGGGACGCTGGATCTGCTCGTCGACGGTTCGGTTGCGGCAACTCGCGCGGTGAGCCCCGACACGCAGTCGGTGTTCGCAGGGATCCCGGTCGTTGCGGGGAGGCATGTCATCTCCGCTGTCGTCCACGGGTCCGGACAGTACGCGGGGACGGACGTCTCAGCGCCGGTCGCAACGCTCCAATCATGGGGAGTACCTGGGCCGCCGGAGCTGCTGTCGCCGTCGGGTCCCGCGGTATCCAACCTCACGAACGTGGTCGTGTTGGCAGGGGCTTCGACCACCAAGGTCACGATCGCTATCAACGGGGTGTGGATGGGGACCAGCGCGAGCACTCCCGGCACGTCCATGTCGTTCGGTCTGAGGAGCAACACCGCGGGGTGGACGGTGTACACGGTCACGGTCGCCAATCCTATTGGTGAGACCGGCTCGTACTCGTACGGGTTCCGCCGCATCGACACGCCGTACCCGACGATGATCGTGGTCGAGAAGGGCACCTACCAGCTCCACTGGATCGTGGACTATCAGATGGTCAAGACGTACCCGGTCGCGCACGGCAAGCGGAACATCACTCCCGTCGGCACCTGGAAGATGGGGGCCAAGTACACCAGCGATCCCGGTGGCATCTACGGGCCACGCAAGATGCGTCTGTTCCGCATGAGGTCGTCGAGGAGGGGCCGTCCGGGTCGGTGGCAGTCAACGGGCTACCTCATTCATGGCACCAATCAGCCGTGGGTGATCGGGACCATGGCCTCGCACGGGTGTATCAGGATGTATAACTGGGATGTGCTCGACCTGTGGCCGCAGGTACCGGTCGGCACGCCGGTGGAAACGCGCCGCTGAGCACGATAGACACACCTCACCACCAGCCAGATGAGAGGCCGGGCCATGCGCCCGGCCTCTTGGTTTGGACACACCGCGAGAATTCCCTTGGATCAGCTCTTGACCTGGCACTAACCTTTATGCAAACATTTAGTGTTCTGCTGGTAGGCTAACCCTCAAGTAGAGCCTTAGACGTAGATGATTCCCGGAAGCGGGAGGGGACAGATGTTGGAGACCGGAGCGAACTACCTGGCCGTCATCAAGGTGATCGGTATCGGAGGTGGCGGTTCGAACGCGGTGAACCGCATGGTGGAGGCCGGCGTCAAGGGCGTCGAGTTCATCGCCGTCAACACCGATGCACAGGCACTGCTGATGTCGGATGCGGACTACAAGGTCCACGTAGGAGTGGGGCTGACCAAGGGACTGGGTGCCGGCGCGGACCCTGACGTCGGTCTTCAGGCTGCCGAAGAGAACCGTGCCGAGATCAAGGAGGCGCTCCAAGGCGCTGACATGGTCTTCATAACCGCGGGCGAGGGCGGCGGCACCGGCACCGGCGCGGCGCCCGTGATCGCCCAGATCGCGAAGGAGGAGATCGGCGCGCTGACAGTCGGCGTCGTGACCCGCCCGTTCGCGTTCGAAGGCCGCAAGCGGGCCCTGCAGGCGGACGAGGGCATCAAGCGCCTGCGAGAGGTCGTCGACACACTCATCATCATCCCGAACGACCGTCTGTTGCAGGTAGCCGAGAAGAAGACGTCGATCCTTGACGCCTTCCGGATCGCCGACGACGTCCTGCGCCAGGGCACCCAGGGCATCACGGACCTGATCACGGTGCCGGGCCTGATCAACCTGGACTTCGCGGACGTCCGTACGATCATGGCGGACGCCGGCAGCGCACTGATGGGCATCGGTATCGCGAGCGGCGACAACCGCGCGCACGACGCCGCCAAAGCCGCGATCTCAAGCCCGCTGCTCGAGTCCTCGATCGAGGGCGCGCAGGGGGTGCTCCTCTCCATCGCGGGCGGGAGCGACTTGGGTCTGTTCGAGGTCAACGAGGCGGCCGAAGTCGTCGCCGCTGCCGCGCATCCCGAGGCGAACATCATCTTCGGTGCCGTCATCGACGACTCGATGATGGACCAGATCCGTGTGACTGTGATCGCGACCGGCTTCGAGGGTCGCCGCAAGCAGCAACAGTCGATGGAGTTCGGCGGGGACCAGTCAGTGCAGTCGCTCGTCGGCGCCTCATCGGTCCCGACGTTCGAGCCCATGCCTGAGGACGAGCTCGACATCCCTGCGTTCCTGCGCCGCAGGTAGTGCGACCGAGAGTCTAGACGTGGGCGCCGGTCGCGACCGGCGATCCCGCGCGGCTGTTTAGCGGCGAATGCCGCGCCCTGCGGCTCCACTGGGTGGGACCCGAATAGCGAAGAGGCCTGCCGCCGGTTCCCGGCGGCAGGCCTCTATAACGTGCCCCTGGTGATGGCGCCTACGCGGGCGGCTGACCAGGATCGGTCGGAGGCGCAGGCGGCGCCGGCGGCGCCGGAGGTGCGGGCGGTGCGTAGGTCGGTACCGGTGGTGCGGGCGGCGCGTAGGTCGGTACCGGTGGTGCGGGCGGCGCGTAGGTCGGCGCCTGAGGCGCCGTGGGGGCGCTGCCCGCCCACTGCGGAGCGACCGTGCCGCGCTTGATCTTCCTGAACACCATGAAGTAGTAGATCAGCGCCATGACGCCCCAGGCCTGGAGCAGAAGCCCCACCGCGAGCATCAGGATGATCCATGTGTTCTTGCTGTTCCCCGTACTGTTGGGAAACTCGTACTCCTGGCGCCCGAAGGCATCGATCGTCATCCACACCCACAGGATGAACAGAGCGAGGCCGATCAGCGAGAAGAAGCCTATGCACAACCAGGTGCCGCACACGATCCCGCCGGCGGCGGGATCACTTCCAGATGAGCTGTAGTCCGCCGCGTACGCCGGAGCCGCGACCGCGAGGACCGTGCCGAACGTGGCGAGCGAACCGAAAAACCTCAATGACCGCTTCATTGATGCACCCCCTCCCGGCAGCAGCCATATGGTTCCTACCCCACAGGTGCCGCGCGAGCGGCGCGTACCCTGTACGATAAGTGTCACCGAACCGACACGTTCGCGCCAGATGTATCCGGGCGGATGCCGCGACGGCCGACGGGAACAGCCATGCCCGCTCAGCACACTCCGAACCTCGAGGCCCTCACGCGCGCGGGCGTGAGGGCCCTGATGGACCCCGAGTTGCGCGCGTCGTGGGGCATTCTGATCGCGTTCACGCAGCGCACGGGGGGACGAAGCAGCGCCCCCTATTCGTCGCTGAACCTTGCGTCGCACGTGGGCGACGACGCGTCCAGCGTGGACGACAACCGCTCTACGCTGCTGGAGGCACTCGATATCGAACCGCTCAGGTCCCGCCTCACGATGGCGGAGCAGGTGCACGGGCTGCGCACGCGGGAGGTCGCGGGCGCATCGGCCGGCATGGGCGCGTTCGCGCGCCTCGGCGAGGCTCCGCCGCTGCCCGAGACCGATGCGTTGATCACCGCTGAGCCGGACACGCCGCTGCTCCTGTGCTTCGCTGACTGCGTGCCGGTCATCATCGTGGCCATCAGGCCGGTCCGAGCCGTTGCCGTGGTCCATGCAGGATGGAAGGGTGCGCTGGGCCGGCTGCCCGCCTCGGCAGCGGTACTCCTCGCACGCCGCGCGGGCTGCGAGCCCTCGGACTTGGTCGCCTACGTCGGACCGCGGATCGGACCATGCCACTACCCGGTAGGCGAGGACCTCCGGTCGTTATTCGTGTCGCAATTCCCAAACGCCGCTGATACGATTGCACCGCCCCGGGACCGGTTGGACCTCGGAGCTGTCGTGTCCCAGACACTTAGCGAGGTCGGATTGCCCAGGGATAGCGTGTTCGTGGCCGACATCTGCACGGCCGAGAACACCGACTCGTACTTCTCGTTCCGAGCCGAAGGTGTCACCGGGCGCCACGGCGCCTTGGCGGCCGTCCTCGGATGGGGCCGATGAGCCTTCGCCGCTCCGCCGCTCGTGTCCTGGTGCTCGCCGTCGTGCTTCCCGCGATGCTCGTCTCTGGCTGCTCGTCGCGGGCGGGAGCGGCCAAGACCGAGCTGACCGTCACCGGATCGACCACCATCCTGCCTATCGCGGAAGTGGCCGCTGAGATGTTCCACGAGCAGCACGCGGACCTGCGCGTGCTCGTAGCCGGCGTCGGATCCTCCGCGGGCATCGAATCGGTCACCAAGGGAACCAGCGACATCGGTACCTCCTCGCGCGATCTCAAGCCGGAGGAGAAGTCGCTCGGACTGGTCGACACGCCCATCGCCTTCGACGCCATCGCGGTCATAGTGAACCCGTCCAATCCCGTCCGAGCCCTCACCACGAAGCAGGCCGCCGATATCTTTGAAGGCAAGATCACCAACTGGAAGGACGTCGGCGGATCGGATCAGCTCATCTGGCTCGTGAACCGCGACGAGGCTTCCGGTACCCGCGAGGCGTTCTCCAAGATCGTCCTTGGCGGGGCGCCGTTCGATCCGAAGTCGGCCGTGCTGCCGGGTACCGGACAGGTCCGCTCCGTCGTCGCGGACAGCGCGACCTCTGTGGGCTACATCTCGCTCGGCTTCGTCGACAAGTCGGTCAAGGCGGTCTCCATCGACGGCATCCAGCCGACCGAGAAGACTGTCGCGGACGGCACCTACCCGGTCTCGCGGGTGCTGCACTTCTTCACGAAGGGCAAGCCCTCGGGCCTGGCGAAGCAGTACGTGGACTTCGTGCTGTCGTCCGCAGTCCAGAGCAAGGTCGTCCGTGACGCGGGGTTCCTCCCTGTAGCCGAAGGGAGGAAGTGACGTGACTCTGGACCCGAAGCCCGATGATCGTGCTGTCCGATTGAGCGAAGGGTCGGGACGTCCGAACGCGGATGCGGCCCCATCAGCCGGCAGCGGGCTGTCGACCATCTCGCGCGCCACGTACTTCAAGGAGGCGGCTCTCCAGAACCTGTTCCTGGTATGCGCGTGCGTCGCGGTCGCGGGCGTTGCCCTTATCTTCCTGTTCGTTGGGTGGCGAGGCTGGCCCATCTTCGCGAAGGTCGGGCTGTTCAACTTCCTTGGTGGGTACGTGTGGCATCCTACCAAGGGCGATTTCGGGATCCTGACCCTCATCGTGAACTCCATGCTCGCTACGCTGGGTGCCCTTGCACTGGGCGCGCCACTGGCGATCGGCACGGCGGTCTTCCTCTCCGAGGTTGCGAACCCCAGGATCCGCGACCTGGTGCGGCCGGCCGTCGAGTTGCTTGCGGGCATCCCATCGGTCGTGTACGGCTTCTTTGGTCTGGTCCTGCTTCGCCCGATCATCGCGAAGTTCTCGGGCGGGCTGGGCTTCGGACTGTTCACCGTGTGGATCATCCTCGCGGTCATGATCCTGCCGACCATCGCGGCGATCTCCGAGGACGCGCTGCGCTCGGTGCCGGAGGGCATCCGAGAGGCCAGCTACGCGATGGGTGCCACCAAGTGGCAGACCATCTGGCGCGTGCTGCTGCCGGCGGCCAAGATCGGCATCATCGATGCCATCATCCTCGGCATGGGACGCGCTATCGGCGAGACGATGGCGGTCGTGATGGTGGCGGGCAACGCGCCCGTCATCCCAAACGGCATCTTCGCGCCGTTCCTGACCCTGACCACGGTGATCGTGATGGACATGCCGTACGCCGCGGGCGACCATCGCACCGCGCTGTTCGGAGTGGCCATCATCCTGTTCGTGATCTCGATGATCTTCGTAGCGACGATCCGGATCATCTCCCGCTTCGGCAAGGAGGTGGGATAGATGCAGTCGCGCGAACGCGTCAACAAGACGACGACGAACCGGATAGCGCTCGGCGTGATCTGGCTCGCCGCGATCGCGACCGTAGGGGCTCTCGGGACGATCCTGCTCTACGTGATCGTCAACGGCATCGGTCAGTTGACACCCGCGTTCATATTCAGCTGGCCGCACGGCGTGAACATGGAGGGCGGCATCTGGCCGACCATCCAAGCGACGCTGTACGTGACGATCCTGGCGATGCTCATCACGACACCGGTGGCCGTGCTCGCCGCAGTGTACCTTGCCGAGTACGCGGTGCAGGGGCGGCTGGTGCAGATCATCCGGTTCGCAGCCGACTCGCTGGCCTCGGTGCCGTCGATCGTCATGGGTCTGTTCGGTCTGGCCGCGTTCGTCGAAGGCATGGGGATGGGCTTCTCCGTCATGGCTGCGGCGCTCGCGCTCGCGTTCCTGCTCCTGCCGATCATCATGCGCACCACCGAGGAGGCGATCCGCGCCGTTCCCAAGTACATACGCTGGGGTTCGTACGGCCTGGGCGCCAGCAAGTGGCAGACGGTCTCCCGGATCGTCCTGCCGTCCGCGACGCCCCGCATCATCACCGGCGTGATCCTGGCAGCCGGACGTGCGGCCGGCGAGACCGCCGTCGTCATCTACACGATGGGCACCATGATCAACGCGCCCATCCTCCCGACGCAGCCCGGCCGTACGATGCCGGTGCACCTGCTGCTCCTCGCCCAGGAGGGCATCAACCTGCCCGCGGCCTTCGGCACTGCGTTGCTGCTGGTGCTCATGGTCCTGGCCTTCAACCTCACCGCGCGATACATCGTCAGCAGGAACAGGAGGATGCTGGGATGAGCGACACGCTCGCCTCGCACATGACAGGGGTCATCCCCACCGACAACCACGCGAACAAGTTCTCCGTGCAGAAGCTCGATTTCTTCTACGGGGACTTCAACGCGCTCACCGACATCACGGTCGGCATCAAAGAGAACGCGGTCACGGCCTTCATCGGGCCGTCGGGCTGTGGCAAGTCGACCTTCCTGCGCTGCCTGAATCGGATGAACGACCTGATCCCCGGCACCCGCAACGAGGGAAGGGTGCTACTCGACGGCAACGACGTGTACGCACCGGGCGTCGACCCGGTCGACCTGCGCCGCCGCGTAGGTATGATCTTCCAGCAGCCGAACCCTTTCCCGATGTCCATCTATGACAACGTGGCATACGGACCGAGACTCCACGGGGTCCGCAAGAAGGCGGAGCTCGACGAGATCGTCGAGGCGTCGCTCAAGCGCGCGAACGTGTGGAAGGAAGTCAAGGACATCATGGGCCGTGGCGGTCTGACCCTCTCGGGGGGGCAGCAGCAACGGCTGTGCATCGCGAGGGTCCTGGCGGTCGAGCCCGAGGTCCTGCTGATGGACGAACCGTGCTCCGCCATCGACCCGACGTCGGTCCAGAAGGTCGAGGATCTGATGGCCGAGCTCAAAGACCGCATCACCATCGTCATCGTCACGCACAACATGCAGCAGGCCGCTCGCGTGAGTGACTACACGGCGTTCTTCTTGCAGGAGGTGGCAGGGGAGCCCGCGCACCTCATCGAGTACGACCGCACGGCCTCCATCTTCACCAGCCCGCGGGACCGGCGGACAGAGGACTACATCACCGGCCGGTTCGGATAGACACACAGGGGCCCAGCGCTTCGTCCCGGGCTTGGGAGCGTTCAACCCCCGTGCAACCCGGGCCCCATCGGGGCAGGTATACTGTCACGATGAACCGGCGTGCTGACTGTGCGCGGCGGTGCGATGATCGAGTCTCGAAGGGGTGTCAGCGCGATGCGTGAGAGCTTCCGGCAGGAACTGAAGGACATGAAGGCCGAGGTGCTCAGCATCGGGCGGGTCATCGTGGACCGTACCACCGATTCGGTGGCCGCACTCGTCACCGGCGACGTCGATCTTGCGGACCGCGTGATCGCGGGCGACGACGAGATCGACCGCCGGACTCTGGCCGTGGAGGAGCATTCGCTCGAGGTCATCGCCACGCAGTTCCCCGTGGCCCGGGACCTGCGCCTTCTTCACTCGATGGCGTACATCGGCATGCACATGGAGCGCATGGGCGACCTCGCCGTCAACATCGCGAAGTCCGCGAAGCGAACCGCTGACCGCAGAGGGCCGCAGACTCTGAGCGACCTGATCCAGGCGCAGGGCAACCTCGTGCATCGTGTGCTGGAGGCATGCCTCGAGGCACTCGACACCTACGACCTCGAGCTCGCCCGCAAGCTCGAGGAGCTCGACGAGCCGATCGACCACCTCTACAAGCAGTTCTTCCGCGAGCTCGCGCGTCTGCAAGACGAAGAGGAGATCGAGTGGGCGACGTCGATGGTCATGGCTTCGCGCTACCTCGAGCGCATCGCGGACCACGCCGTGGACATCGGGGAGCGCATCCAGTACCTGCTCACCGGCACATTCGAGTCGCAGCCGACGGAGCCGCCCGCCGACGTGACCTGACCGAAAGGCGCGTGCCGACGTGTCAGCGATCGCTCAGCGATATGGATCGGTACTGAGACAGGTGGCGGACGCCGCGGACATCGTCGCCCGCGACCCGCGCGAAGTGACCGTGGTCGCCGTGTCCAAGACCGTGGGGGTCGAAGAGGTCCGCCAGGCCATCGCGGCCGGCGTCTCCGACTTCGGCGAGAACCGGACGCTGGAGTTCGCGGGCAAGCAGGCGCTGTTCCCGCAGATGCGCTGGCATTTCATCGGCACACTGCAGACCAACAAGGTCAAGGACGTCGTCGGTCGTGCGCATCTGATCCACTCGATCGACTCGCTGCATCTCTTGCGCGCCGTCGACCGTCA